>NZ_JBFPJR010000038.1:0-32150 GCF_040838215.1 Nocardioides eburneus
CGGCTCGACGAGCCGCCCACCCCCGGCCACACGGAGGAGGACCTCCTCGGCCTGGTCTCGGGGGCGCTCCACCGGGCCCACGACCGGATCGGCGAGCTGGTCGAGCATGACCCCTCGCTCAACGGCACGAGCACCACCGCGACCGTCGCGCTCTTCGACGGCGAGCGGCTGGCGATGGGCCACGTGGGCGACAGCCGTGCCTACCTCTTCCGTGACGGCGGGGTCGCCCAGATCACCCACGACCACACGTTCGTGCAGACGCTGATCGACGAGGGCCGGATCACCGAGGAGGAGTCCCGGGTCCATCCTCACCGCAACCTGATCCTGCGGGCGCTCGACGGCATGCGCGATGTGGAGCCGGACCTGTTCGTCATCCCCCTCCAGGCGGGCGACCGGATCATGCTGTGCAGCGACGGCGTCAGCGGCGTCCTGCCCGACAGCCGGCTGGCCGACGTGCTCGCCACCGGCAGCCCCGACTTCGCCGCGGTCGAGCTGGTCCGGATCGCGCTCGAGGCGGGCTCCACCGACAACGTGACCTGCCTCGTCGCCGACGTCGTCCCGGCCGACGCCCCCGTCGAGGAGGAGCGCGAGCCGATGCTGGTCGGCGCCGCCGCCGAGCTGCGCCGCAAGCTGCCGCTCGGCGCGGTCAGCGGGCTCTTCCGCGGCCACCGGATGGGTGACACCGGCGAGCTCGAGGCGGTCAGTGACGACGGCGACGAGGTCCCCGCCGGCGCGATCGACCACGACCCGGAGGAGGCGCGCTACGCCCTCCACCCGCCGCGACGCTTCCCGTGGCTGCGCCGGCTGCTGCTCGTGCTCGCCGTGGTCGGCGTGCTGTGGGTCGCCGCCGCCGCGGGTTGGTCGTGGACCCAGACGCAGTGGTTCGTGGGTGAGAAGGACGGCAAGGTCGCGATCTACCGCGGCGTCCACACGACGCTGCTCGGTCTCGACCTCTACAAGCCCTACCAGACCTCCGACCTCGACCTCGACGAGCTCGCCGACGTCTACCAGCAGGAGGTCCAGGACGGCCTCCACCAGGACAGCCTCGCCGCGGCGCGGGACAAGGTCCGCGACCTCCAGGCCGATGCGGTCGGTGCCGACACCGGCGCGGCCACCGGCACCACCGAGCCCAGCACGGGAGCCAGCACCGGCACCGGGGCCCCCTCGGAGACGCCATGAGCAGCCTCGTCCCCGGTCTCAACGGGCTCAACGGGTTCGTCCACCGACGTCGTCGGGGGGCCGAGCTGGTCCTCATGCTGCTCTCGCTCTGCGTCGGCATCGGCGGCTACGCCGCGGTCGGCCTGGGCGTGAAGGAGGAGGTGCCGCCCGACATCTACGGCTACGGCACCTGGCTCGTCCTGCTCCTGCTCGGCGCCCACGTCGCGGTGCGCTTCCTGGCGCCGTACGCCGATCCCGTGCTCCTCCCGCTGGTCGCGATGCTCAACGGCTTCGGGCTGGCGATCATCCATCGCCTCGACCTCTCCGCGGGCGAGAGCAGCAGCGACTACTGCACCGGCACCGGCTTCGGCCACCAGCAGCTGATCTGGATGACGATCGGCGTGGCGCTGTTCGTCGGGACGCTGCTGGCAGTCCGCGACCACCGGATGCTGCAGCGGTTCACCTACACCAGCGGGCTGGCGGCCGTCGTACTCCTCCTGCTGCCGATGCTCCCCGGCATCGGCAAGGACATCAACGGTGCCCGGATCTGGATCCACCTCGGCCCGCTCAGCTTCCAGCCGGGCGAGCTCGCCAAGGTGCTCCTCGTCGTCTGCTTCGCCGGCTACCTCGTCCTCCACCGCGACGCGCTCGCGCTCGCCGGCCGCCGGATCCTCTTCATCGACCTGCCCCGTGGCCGCGACCTGGGCCCGATCCTGCTCATGTGGCTGGTCAGCCTCGCGATCCTCGTCCGGCAGAGCGACCTCGGCTCGAGCCTGCTGTTCTTCGGGCTGTTCGTGATCATGTTGTACGTCGCCACCGAGCGCCGCGGCTGGATCCTCGTCGGCGGAGGCCTGTTCGTGGTCGGCGCGATCGCGGCCAGCACCTTCGTCGCCCACGTCAACAACCGCGTCCAGATCTGGCTCCACCCGTTCGAGCACTACAACGACGTCGGCGGCTCGTTCCAGCTGGTCAACGGCCTCTTCGGCCAGGCCTGGGGCGGCCTGCTCGGCCGCGGTCTCGGCCAGGGCCAGCCGTGCCTGGTGCCCTACAACAACTCCGACTTCATCACCGCCACCATCGGCGAGGAACTGGGCCTCACGGCGCTCTTCGCGCTGCTGCTCTGCTACGGCCTGATCGTCGAGCGCGGGCTGCGGACCGCGATCATCTCCCGCGACGACTTCGGGAAGCTCCTCTCGGTGGGCCTGGCGACGTCGTTCGCGATCCAGGTCTTCGTGGTTGTCGGCGGTGTCACCAAGCTGATCCCGCTCACCGGCCTCACCACCCCCTTCCTGTCGTACGGCGGGTCGTCGCTGGTCGCCAACTGGGTGATCGTGGCGCTACTGCTCCGCGTCTCCGACCAGGCCCGCCGTCCGCTGCCGTCCCTGCCCTCCGACGACGAGGTCGCCTCCGACGCGACGCAGGTGGTCAAGCTATGAACCGCCCCATCCGCACCCTGAGCATCGGCTGCCTGATCCTGTTCGTGGCGCTGCTGCTCAACATCACCTACGTGCAGTTCTTCAAGGCCGACGACTACAACGACCGCGCCGACAACCGGCGAGTCATCCAGGCGTCCTTCTCGCGGCAGCGCGGCGCGATCCTGGCCGGCAAGCAGGCGATCGCCAAGAGCGTGAAGTCGAAGGACCAGTACCAGTGGCAGCGGACCTACCCGAAGCCGTTCGAGTACGCCCCGATCACCGGCTTCCTCTCCTACCAGTTCGGCCAGTCCGCGATCGAGAGCTCGCAGAACGACGTCCTCTCCGGTGACGACGACCGGCTCTTCACCAACCGGCTCATCGACCTGGTGACCAACTCCGAGCCGGAGGGCGGCAACGTCGAGACCACCATCAACCCGAAGGTGCAGGACGCCGCCTACAACGGTCTCACCGCGCTCGGCTCCGACGTCGAGGGTGCCGCCGTGGCCATCGAGCCGAGCACCGGTCGCATCCTCGCGATGGCCAGCACGCCGTCGTACAACCCCAACAACCTGGCGACCCACGACCTCAACAAGGCCGCGGCGACCTGGAAGAAGCTCGACGGCGCCGGCGCGAACGGACCGATGCAGAACCGCGTGACCCGCACCGCCCTGCCGCCGGGGTCGACGTTCAAGCTCGTCACCGCGGCCGCAGCGCTCGAGGACCTCAAGATGACGCCGGACTCGCTGGTCAACGGCACCAACCGTCTCGACGTCCCGCAGACCGACAAGGACATGCACAACGAGAACGGCACCACCTGCGGCAACCTGGGCCGTTCGAAGGTCAGCTTCACCACCGCGCTCGACTGGTCGTGCAACGTCTCGTTCGGCGAGGTCGCGCTGAAGCTCACCGACGCGCAGCTGCGGGAGCAGGCCGAGAAGTTCGGCTTCGGCCAGCACTACCTCGACGACCTCAGCCAGGCGACCAGCCGGTTCCCCGACGGCACGCTGGGCCCGGCCTTCCGCGTGCAGTCCGCGATCGGGCAGTACGACGTGGCCGCCACTCCCCTGCAGATGGCGATGGTCTCCGCGGGGATCGCCAACGGCGGCACCGTGATGAAGCCCTACCTGGTCGACCGGGTCACCTCGGCCTCGCTCGACGTCATCGACCAGGGCCACCCCGAGCCGCTCTCCGGCCAGCCCGCGATCTCCTCGAAGACCGCCGACCAGCTGACCACGATGATGCAGTCGGTGGTCGACCACGGCACCGGCACGCCGGCCCGGATCCCGGGCGTTGCGGTCGCCGGGAAGACCGGCACGGCCCAGAGCGACCCGAACCGGCCGCCGTACGCCTGGTTCACGGCGTTCGCCCCGGCGGAGAACCCCAAGATCGCGGTCGCGGTCATGGTCCAGAAGAGCGGAACAGCGCGGAACGACATCGCGGGCGGTGCCCTGTGCGCCCCCATCGCGAAGTCGATGATCGAGGCGGCGATCGGCCAGTGACCGACGACAACCAGCACGACGAGCAGGCCGGCCGGCCCGAGCAGGGCGGTCAGCCGAGCCACCAGGGCCAGCCGGGCCAGCCCGGGCAGGAGCAGCAGGCGCGACCCGGCCGCTATCAGTTCCACGAGCTCATCGCCACCGGCGGCATGGGCGAGGTCTGGCGCGCGACCGACACCAACCTCGGCCGCGACGTGGCGATCAAGCTGCTCAAGCCGGAGTTCGCCGACGACCCGATCAACCGGCACCGGTTCGACTCCGAGGCGCGGCACGCCGCGGCCCTGCACCACCCGCACGTGGCGGCGGTGTACGACGTCGGCGAGATGCCCACGGCCAGCGGACTGATGCGTCCCTACCTCGTCATGGAGCTGGTCGACGGCAAGCCGCTCTCCGACCTGATCCGCGACGGCCGACCGCTCGATCCCGACGTCGTGCGCGACCTGCTCGGCCAGGCGGGCGACGCACTCGCGGCCGCCCACCGCGCCGGGATCGTCCACCGCGACGTGAAGCCGGCCAACCTGCTGGTCACGCCCGACCGCCAGGTGAAGGTGACGGACTTCGGGATCGCTCGGGCCGCCTCATCGAGCGCGATCACCAGCACCGGCCAGGTGATGGGCACGCCGCAGTATCTCTCCCCCGAGCAGGCCCGCGGCGAGACCGCCACGCCCGCCTCGGACGTCTACGCCCTCGGCGTGGTCGCGTTCGAGTGCCTCGCCGGCTACCGGCCGTTCCAGAAGGAGACGCCGGTCGCCACCGCGATCGCCCATCTGCACGACCCGGTCCCACCGTTGCCCGAGAGCGTCCCGGCCGACCTGGCCGCCGTCGTCATGAAGGCGCTCTCGAAGAGCCCGAAGGAGCGCTACCCCGACGCCGCGGCGTTCACCGCGGCACTCCGCGGGCTGGGCACCATCCGCACCGACACCTCCGCGACCCTGCCGGTCATCGGGGGCCCTCTCGCCGCGGGTGCGATCGCCGCGGCCGGAGCCGCGGCGGCGGCCACGGGTGACGGCGACGCCGAGGAGGGCCCGGCGACCGCCGTACTCCCCTCGGTCGGGGCAGGTGCCGCGACCTCCGGGGCCGGGAACGGGAACACCGGGCGCGTCCCGGCAGCCGAGCCCGACGAGCACCGGCCGTGGTACAAGAACCCGCTCAACATCGTCCTGCTCGCGCTGCTCGTCCTCGCGATCATCGCGGTGATCTGGCTGATCAGCTTCGTCAACGGCAACAGCGACACTCCGACGACCCCGTCCGACACCACCAGCCCGACCTCGGCCCCGGCGTCGCCCACCCAGAAGGCGTCGAAGCAGCCCGAGAAGAAGACGTTCAACCTCGACGAGAGCCAGTACGTCGGTCGCAACGTCGACGACGTCCTGGCCGAGCTCCGCAACATGGACCTGAAGCCGACCACCGAGGTCGTCGACAACGACGGCAGCCATGTCGCCGACACCGTCAGCGACCTCGACCCCACCCGCCATCTCAGCGCGGGCGACACGATCCTGGTGCGCTACTACGGCTCTGCCCCCGAGACGAGTGCGCCCCCGACCCCCACCGACACCCCGACGCCTACCGAGACTCCGTCCCCCACCGAGTCCGAGTCGCCGTCCCCGTCGGACACCTCCAGTCCCGAGGCGAGCTCGTCGTCCGACGCCTCCACGACTCCCGATCTCGACCTCTCGGACGACGACCAGGGCGCAGCCGGGAGGGACAGCACGCCATGAACCAGCCAGAGCCGACTCTCATCGCCGGCCGCTACGAGGTCGGGGAACTCCTCGGCCGCGGCGGGATGGCCGAGGTCCGCAAGGGCGCCGACACCCGCCTCGGTCGGACCGTCGCGATCAAGCGCCTGCGCACCGACCTCGCCAGCGACGCGACGTTCCAGGCACGGTTCCGGCGCGAGGCGCAGTCCTCCGCCTCGCTGAACCACCCCGCGATCGTCGCCGTCTATGACACCGGCGAGGAGGTCAGGATCGAGGGCGGCAGCGAGGTTCGCCAGCCCTACATCGTCATGGAGTACGTCGCCGGGCGGACGCTGCGCGACATCCTGCGCGAGGGCCGCAAGATCCTGCCCGAGCGGGCGCTGGAGATCACCTCCGACGTCCTCTCGGCGCTCGACTACAGCCATCGCGCGGGGATCATCCACCGCGACATCAAGCCCGGCAACGTGATGCTCACCCCGACGGGCGACGTGAAGGTGATGGACTTCGGGATCGCCCGGGCGATCAGCGACGTCTCCTCCGCGATGACGCAGACCGCCGCCGTGGTCGGCACCGCGCAGTACCTCTCCCCCGAGCAGGCCCGCGGCGAGACCGTCGACAGCCGCTCCGACGTCTACTCCGCCGGCTGCCTCCTCTACGAGCTGCTCACGGGCCGGCCGCCGTTCGTCGGCGACTCGCCGGTCGCGGTCGCCTACCAGCACGTGCGCGAGATGCCGAAGCCGCCGTCCGACCACGACACGGCGCTGCCGCCCGAGGTCGACGCCATCGTGATGAAGTCGCTGGCCAAGCGGGTCGAGGACCGCTACCAGTCGGCGGCGGAGATGCGCAACGACATCGAGCGCTACCTCGCGGGGCGACCGGTCCACGCCGTCGTCCCTCCTGCGCCGGCGCCCACCGACGGCGGTGGGGGCGCGCCCACGGCCGTCGTACCTCTGGCCGGGGCGAGCGCCGCCGGCACTCCCGTCGAGGAGGAGCCGGAGCGCGGGCCGCGCACCTGGCTGCTCGTCCTGCTGGGCCTGATCGTCCTCGCGCTCGTCGCCGTCGGGGCGTTCTTCATGCCGAAGCTCTTCGACTCCGCGCCCGACCAGGTCGAGGTGCCCAACGTCGTCGGCAAGACCGAGGCCCAGGCGCGCAAGCTGCTCGGCGCCAACGACCTCGAGGTGAGCTCGTCCCAGCAGTCCAGCCAGACGGTCGCCGCCGGGAAGATCATCAGCCAAGACCCCGAGGGCGGTCAGGGGGCGTACGCCGACCCCGGCTCGATCGTGACGATCGTCGTGTCCACGGGGCTGCCGGACGTCTCGGTGCCCGATGTCGTCGGGTCGTCGCTGCGGTCGGCGCGCTCCGTGCTCACCGGGCCGGGCTACAACTTCAAGGTGACCGTCGATCCGGTCGACTCCGACCGGCCCAAGGGCGAGGTCCTCGAGTCCAACCCGAGCGCCGGCACGAGCGTGACCAGCGGTCCCAGCACGAGTGTCCAGCTCAAGGTCTCCAAGGGCCCGCACAAGGTCCCGAACGTCATCAACAAGACCGAGAAGCAGGCGGAGAAGATCCTCCGCGACGCCGGGTTCGTCCCGAAGGTCACCCCGGACAGCAGCTCGAAGAAGCCGAAGGGCACGGTCACCGACCAGTCCCCCAAGGGCACGAACCAGCCGCAGGGCACCGAGGTGGTCATCTGGGTGTCGAGCTATGAGCCGCTCCCGGCCTGTCCGACGACCACGACGCTGCCCGATCCGGCCGACCCGTCGGCCTCGATCACGGTCCCGGCCTCGCCCGATCCCGGCAACCCGCCGACGTGCACCCCGCCCCCGTCCCCCAGCGGCGGTGCCTCGTCGAGCGCTCCGCCGAGCAGCACGCCGCCCAGCCCCTGAGCTGGAGGTCGACCACGGCCGAGGGTCGGTGCCATCACGGGCACCGACCCTCGGTCGTCTCGGGCGGGACCTGCCGCGTCGGTCGTCAGCCGGCGGTGATCGGCTGCGCGTAGTGGAGCGCGAGCAGGCCGTCGTACGCCGGCGCCGTGACGGCGTCCTCGACCTGCTCCTTCCAGCCGATCCCGATGCGGGGGTCGGCGGCCTGCTGCCGGTAGATCTGGAGGTAGGTGTCACCCTCGAGCGCGGCGCTGAGGGTGGTCGGGTCGCCGACGGCCTTGATCGTGTAGGGCTGCGGGTAGGGCACGCCCTGGAGCTGAACGGTGCTGCCGGAGCACTTGATCCCGGTGGTGCTGATGATCCGCTTGCCGGCGATGGTCACCGCGGTCGCGCCGCCCTTCCACAGGGCGTTGACCACCGCCTGGATGTCCTGCTGGTGGACGACCAGGAGGTTCGGGTCGAGGTCGGTGTCGTTGATCATCTCCGTGGGCGCGTCGCTGAGGGTCACCGAGATGCCCGGCCCCGAGCGCGGCGTCAGGCCGGCGGGATCCTCCAGGTTCGCGACCTTGCGCTGGTAGCGGCGCACCTCGGCGTCGGGGACGGCCTTGGTGAGCCGGTCCACCTGGTCGTTGAGGTCGGTGACACGGTTCTCGAGCCGCTGGTAGCGGTCGCGCTCACTCTGCGCGAGCGAGGCCATGTCGGTGTAGCGACCGGGGCGCAGGTCGGTGCCGTGGCTGTTGACGGCGCTCACGGCCATGAGCCCACCGCAGACGAGGATGACGACCGGTGTCCCGATCCGCCACGCCCGACGGACGGCCGCGCTGCGGTCCCGCGGTGCGGGCGCCTCGGGTTCAGGCCGTGCGTGGGATCCTCGGGTCACGCCCATTAGGGTATGCGGCAGATTCCACCCTTTCGAACAGGAGCATCACCCGTGGCCAAGCTGAAGCTCTCGAAGAGCGCGCTCGACGTCGAACGAGAGCCGGTCCTCACGCCGCGGTTCGCTGTCGCGCTGCTCCTCATCGTCCTCGGGATCGCCTGGATCGCCTACTACTACGCCGCCGTCCGCCCGGACGAGGTCGGCGGGAAGTACACCGGCATCAGCTTCATGGCCGACCTCAAGGGCTGGAACTACCTGATCGGCTTCGTCCTCTTCTTCCTCGGGCTCTTCGTCGCCGCCCATCCCAAGACACCGCTCGGTCGCGGCCGCGGCGTCGTCGTCGGCATGCTCGGCTGCTTCCTCATCGGCCTGATCTGGATCTGCGTCTTCTACATCTTCAGCAACGACCAGCTGGACAAGATCTGGGTCTTCAACGACCTCGGCCAGAAGAACCTCATCGTCGGCATCGCCTTCATGGCGGTCGGGTTCGCCTACGCCACGCGGTGGGAGTGAGCCCGTCCCCGTCTGTCGGCGATCGGCGCGATCCTTCGGGGTCGCGCCGATCCCCATTTCTGGGTATTGCCAAGCAGAGAGCGACACGCACGCCGGTGTGGAGCGGGACGGTTTCTTCACACTGGGGGATAACTCTGTGGAGAACTACACCGGTGTAGTTCTCCACATCTGTGTCCACAGATGTGGATTTCCAAGCCTGTGGATAACCCCGGTCATGGCGGGTCGTGGCGTGACAGGACGTGGCATCCCGCGAGCATGGCCGGGCGTCAGCGCGCTGGCCACGCTGG
Source organism: Nocardioides eburneus (assembly GCF_040838215.1). Taxonomy (NCBI): domain Bacteria; kingdom Bacillati; phylum Actinomycetota; class Actinomycetes; order Propionibacteriales; family Nocardioidaceae; genus Nocardioides; species Nocardioides eburneus. Next base: position 9,327 of record NZ_JBFPJR010000038.1, read on the forward strand.
GCCATGTGGCGAGAGACCCGCGCGTCTCAGGCGAGGACGAGGCTGCGTGCGGCGATGAGAAGCACCACCACGACGGCGAGGCAGAGCAGGCCGCCTGCCTGGACCGGCGTACGACGGGGGCCGGCGGGCGCATAGGCCAGGACGCCCGCGGTGAGTGCACCGCCGACGAAGCCGCCGACGTGCGCCTGCCAGGAGATGCCGGAGATGGCGAAGGTGATCGCGAAGTTGATCGCGATGAGGACCAGGATCTGTCGCAGGTCGGCATGGCGCTTCACGGAGACGACCAACAGCGCAGCCATCAGCCCGAAGATCGCGCCGGAGGCACCGATGGCCGACTGGTATTCCGGCGCCGCCCAGTAGACGAGGGCGGATCCCGCGAGCATCGAGATGAAGTAGAGGGCCAGGAAGCGCATCCGGCCGAAGAGCGTCTCGAGCTGGGGCCCGACGAGATAGAGGAAGAACATGTTCGAGGCGATGTGCCAGATCGCGACATGGGTGAACCCGGAGGTCACCAGCTGCCAGTAGGCGCCGCCGTCGACGCCCGGCAGGATCGTCTCGCCGGGGCGACAGCTCAGGCCTTGGGCGAGGAAGCCCCGCCCGAACTGGTCGAGACACACGCCCCGGGGCCTGAGCTCCAGCCAGTTCAGGAGCCTGCTGCCGTTGCCTCCGGTGAGGTTGATCAGCAGCCAGACGACGGCATTGAGCGCGATGAGCACCAGCGTGGTGAACGAGGCGTCGGTGGGACGCAGGCCGCCGTACGTCGTCCGGGCGGCGCGCTGGGTGGCGCGGCCCTCACGGACGCACTCGGGGCACTGGAAGCCGACGGAGGCGGCGTTCATGCAGTCCGGGCAGATCGGCCGGTTGCAGCGCTGGCAGCGGATATAGGCCTCGCGGCCGGGGTGCCGATAGCAGGTCGGCACCCCGGGCGCAGGCTGCGGGCTGGTGCTCACGCGGGTGTCGAGCGGTGGGCGCTCAGGCCTCGACGATCTCGACCGACTCGATGACGACCGGGTCGACGGGACGGTCGCCCGGGCCGGTCGGCACCGTCGCGATGGTGTCGACGACCTTCCGCGACTCCTCGTCGGCCACCTCGCCGAAGATGGTGTGCTTGAAGTTGAGCCACGTGGCCGGCGCGACCGTGATGAAGAACTGCGAGCCGTTGGTGCCAGGGCCGGCGTTGGCCATGGCGAGGAGGTACGGCTTGTCGAAGACCAGCTCGGGGTGCGGCTCGTCCTTGAAGGTGTAGCCCGGGCCACCGGTGCCGGTGCCGAGCGGGCAGCCGCCCTGGATCATGAAGCCGTCGATGATCCGGTGGAAGTTGAGCCCGTCGTAGAACGGGCCGGTCTTGCCGTTGCCGGCGTCGTAGGCCTTCTCGCCCTTCGCCAGCCCGACGAAGTTCGCGACCGTCTCCGGAGCGTGGTTCGGGAACAGGGTGATGCGGACGTCGCCCTTGTTGGTGTGGAGGATGGCCTGCTGGTCAGCCATGACTGCCCTTCTATCTCGCGGGTGTCGTACTGCCCGGGCCGTTTCGCCCGGACCCTGCGCCTCGTTTGCGAGGTAGGTTGGCGGGTACCGCCGTACTGCTCACGTAGGACGCGCGATGAATCCTCCCATGCGCAGCAAGCCGAAAGGGACTCCCGCTCATGACTGGCTCGAAGACGACGACCTTCACCGAGACCGCCAAGGATCTCCGCGACCAGGCCGCGGACTACGTCGAGACGGTGAAGCCCCACGTCTCCGCAGCGCTCGCCTCCGCCAAGGACCACGTCGAGGAATTCGTCGAGTCGACCGCGAAGCCGGCGCTCAGCGAGGCGAGCGTGAAGGCCCGCGAGGTCGCCGGCGAGGCCGGTCACCAGGCGAAGACGAAGGGCCTCCCGCTGGTGGCCAGTGGGGCGGCGTACGCCGCCACCAAGGCCAACGAGGCCAAGGAGCTCGCCGCGCAGAAGGCCGACGAGCTCACCGGTGCGAAGCAGAAGCGCCGTCGCCGCCGTCTGCGGCTGTTCACCCTGCTCGGCATCGGCCTGGTCGCCGCGGTCGCCGGCGTCCTCGCCCGCAAGGCGATGGGCGGCGGTCAGGGTGCCTGGCAGGCCCCGGCCACGCCGCCGGCGCGTCCGGTGATGGACGACGGCCCGGTCGCCGAGGCCCCCACGCCGCAGCCGGAGTTCACCGACCCCGAGAAGCCGCACGGCGACCCGCTCAGCGACCCGCTGAACTGACCGGGTCGCGCCTCAGGCGCTGACGGGCTCCGGGTGCTTCGCCTGCGTGTGGCGGATCGCCCGGAGCTCGGCCCAGAAGCTCGCGAACGGGATGGTGCCGCAGATCAGCGTCACGAGCGTGAACGGCACGTCCCAGCGCGCCCGGCGCGAGAGCACGAACGTGGTCACCAGATAGACCATGTAGAGCCAGCCGTGGGCGATGCCGACGTACTCGGTCAGGAAGTTGCCTGCGCTCTTCGCGCCGCTGCCGTCCGCGGAGAGGAACTCGAGCGGGACACCGATCACCACGAGGACGATGAGCAGACAGCCCACGATCGTGGCGATGACCTTATAAGCGTTGAGCGCGGCCTTCACGCGTCTGAGCGTACGGCGTCTTCCTGAGCGTCTCCCTCAGGAGCCCCCTCGTCGTCCTCGCGGGGTGCGTCCTCGGTCACCCGCGTCACGTCGCGGACGTAGCGCCACCACACGTAGAGGCCGAAGACGGCGAAGAGCCACCACTCGATGGCGTAGAGGAAGTTGCGCAGGCCGGTCGTGGCGTCGGCCTTGGGCAGCGCGGGCGCCGCGACGTCGACGAGGCCCCGGCTGCCGTCGTTGACCGGGCTCGCGCTGGCGGGCCAGTCGGCCTGGTGGTCGGCGCCGACGACGTAGGCACTGAAGAGGTCGACGTCCACCTCGTCGATGAGCGCCGCCATGTCGAGCGAGGGTACGACGGCGGGCCCGTGCGCCTGGGTCGCCGAGCCCGTCGAGGTGGCTGAGAGGTCTGCGGTGTCGGTGCTGTCGGCCTGCTGCCCCGGCTCGAGCCAGCCGACGAGCCGAGCGGCTCCGCTGGGCGCCGCCGGCGCCGTGGCGGGGTCCGCGGTCCAGCCGCGGACGACGTAGATGGCCGAGGCCGTGCCGTCGACGCGCAGCGGCGTGGCGACCCAGTAGCCGTGCTGCCCGCCGTGGGTGTGACCGGAGACGTAGACGGTGCCCTGGCCGAGCCAGCGACCCGTGACGACGACCGGTCGGCCGAGATGGTCGCCGGGGAACGCGTCGTTGCCGCCCATGACGTCGGTCAGCGGTCGCGGCGTCGCATGGGCGAGCTTCGCGATCTGGTCGACCTTGTGCTGCTGGCTGACGCCGTACTGCCACAGGCCGAGGGCGATCGCCGCCGCGACGACGACCACCATGGCCGCGTGGGCACCCCACAGCCGCCGGGACCAGGGGCGGAGCGCGGGGGCGGGCGAGGACGTCGACATGGCGGTTCCAGGGTACGTCGCACCCTGCTCCGCGACGCAGTCAGCGCGGTCCCCCGGAGGTTGGGGTCAGTCGGCGCAGACCGCGAACGGCAGCCGGTGGCGCAGCGTCAGATCGGCGGCGGCCGCCGGGCCGTTCATCTCGAACCCGATCCGGCCCGACGACGGGTCCGCCACCCCGCGCCGGAAGACCCGCGCGAACTCCGGCAGCGACGTCCCGAGCCTCATCCGCGCGAAGAGGTCGTCCCGGTCAGCACCCAGGCGCACGGTCGCGAGCGTGCCGCCGAACTCGACGGCGTACGCGTCGAGGGGCGCGAGCCGCTGTCCGCGGGTGTCGCCCTCGAGGCAGCCGCGTTGGACGTACGTCGCCAGCGACCGGTCCCCCACCAGCTCGGCCAGGCCCGGCTGCGCGGCCCAGTTCTCCTGGCCGGGCACCGCGGCGTGGCGGCTGACCAGGTGATGGGCGGCGTCGACGCGGGCGCCCTTGAGGGGGCCGACGCCGGCCCGCACGGCCCGCTGGACGCTCGCCATGTCGATGCCGTTGCGCAGCCGCAGGACCCACCCGTCGACGTCGGCGCCGTGGAAGTCGGCCTCCCAGACCACGTCGGCCTGGCTGAAGCCGTAGCCCGCCTGCAGCTGGGCGTCCACGTGGCGCAGCAGCCCGGCGCTGAGCACCGCGAGGCGCGGCGTACGGCTCCAGAACTCCGCGGTCTGCGACGACCCGCCCCTCACCTGGGTCATCCCCAGCTCGAGGCGTACTTCGTCGTAGTCGGTCACCGTCAGCGTCGTCGCCGCCGCCGGCACGAGGGCCATCGCGGCCTGGGCGGGTGGGAGCGTCCCGTCGTACGCCGGAGCCCGGCTCGCCGCGGGAATGGGGTCGGGTGTCGGGGCAGCATGGTGTCCCCCGCATCCGGCGAGCGTCGCCACCACCGCCGCCTGCACCACCAGCATCCCGAGTCGCCGTCTCACGAACCAAGAACGATCCCCTCCGGCGCGGGGTCACGCGTGCCCCACGGGCACCCGGTCGCTGATGTCGCCGACGCCCCGCGATAGTCCGGGACGTTTCGGTCACTCTACGTGTGAGTAACCGACTCGAACGTCCCGGACTGAATGACGGCTGCATGGAGGGTGATTTACCTACGCCCGGGACCTAAGGATCGGCGAAATGACAGAAACCGCAGGCTGACCTGCGGTTTCACACGGTGGAGCGTTAGGGGATTCTCCCCCACGGGACATACACCGACTGGCAGTCCGCCCGGGACTCGAAGTGATCCCGTTGTCGGTGGTGCCAGGCAAATTGGTGGCTCAGCGAGCCAAGAATCTCGAAGCTAAGGGAGGGCTGTCATGAGCGAGTTGGTACCTAGAGACGACGTCCCCCGCGACGAGGCGGCTCTCCTCGACTACGTCGTCGGGATCGTCGAGGACGGCCGCCGCGTTGCGGCAGTCCGCGTCAACACCACGCTCACGATGACGTATTGGCTTGTCGGCCGCGCGATCTCGATCAACTCGCTCCGCGACGGGCGTGCCGACTACGGCAGGCAGATTCTTGGGACACTGTCCCAAGAATTGAGCGCCAGGTTCGGAGCCGGGTTCGACCAGTCGAATCTGAGCCGGATGGTGCAGTTCGCGCGCCTCTTCCCCGACCACGAGACAGTGGCCGACCTCGCTACCCGGATCTCCTGGTCCCATGTCTACACCCTCCTGGCCATCAAGTCCGACGACGCCCGCGCGTTCTACAGGGATGAGGCCGCCGCGCTGCTGCTACGTCCGCACGGACCGCGGCCGTCCAGCGGGCCAGAGCTTCGACTGCCACCGCCTCGTCGGCTGTGAGTGTCCTGTTCCGGCGCCGCCACCAGAGTGCAGCAGCGACCGCCGCCACGACCACCAGCAGGATCACTATGAGCATCGACGACTCTGACTCCTCGAGCACTCAGCCGATGGCGGGGCTGGGGACGTCGACATGACCGGATCTTCTCCGAAGTCCCGACTCCGATGTCGCCGAACGACCAATCCCGTGGCGCAGGTTAAGGAAAGCTGGCGCCATGACGCTCGAGCCGATCGCGCCTGGCCTCCGCGAGTCCCTGGTGACGACCGATCTGCAGAACCGGCTGGCGCTGGTAGCCGGCCTGGACGTCGCGACGGGGCAGATCGACCCGGCCGATCTCCCTCACGTCCTCGCCCAGCACGTCTACGCCTCTGCACACCGAGCATTCAGCGGACGCTCCGCCGAGGACGCGGTAGCGCTCACCAACCAGCTGATCGACGCACTGCAAGACGCCGGCACCGAGGTCCCCGCTCCGGCGACCCAGCTGCTCAGGATCGCACCGGCGCCCGGTCCCGGAGTCGTCACCTATCCGGACGTCCGCCCGCGTACGCCGCTGGCCGAGTCGGCGCTGATGACGAACGCGAAGTCCGAGCCGAGCCTCGGGCCGGAACTGCGTACCGAGATCGACACCGCCGACCATGTCGACCTGCTGTGCGCATTCGTCCGCTGGGCCGGATTGCGTCTCCTAGATCCCGAGCTGCGACGCCTACGCGAGCGCGGCGGCCGGCTCCGGGTCATCACCACGACGTACACCGGATCCACCGAGCGCCGAGCCCTTGACCACCTCGTGCGCGAGTACGACGCTGAGATTCGCGTGCAGTACGACGCCCAGCGGACGCGACTGCATGCCAAGGCCTGGATGTTCCACCGCAACACCGGCTTCGACACCGCCTACGTCGGGTCCTCGAACCTCACCCACACGGCCATGCTCGAAGGCGTCGAGTGGAATGTTCGGCTCTCCCGGATCGCGACGCCGGCGTTGCTTGAGAAGTTCAACGCCACCTTCGACACCTACTGGAACGACGCCGCCTTCGAGACCTACCGGCCCGGCCGCGACGCCGACCGGCTCGACCTGGCGCTGGCAGAAGCGGGCGGCCGCACCAACAGCGGCCGCGTCACCCTCTCGCTGTCTGGGCTTGCGGTCACGCCGTACCCGTACCAGCAGGAGATGCTCGACGAGATCGACGCCGAGCGCGCCGTCCACGACCGCCATCGCAATCTCGTCGTCGCCGCGACCGGGACCGGAAAGACCGTCGTTGCGAGCCTCGACTACCGGCGCCTCGCGACCGATCCGTCGCGGCGGCCCTCGCTGCTCTTCGTCGCGCACCGCAAGGAGATCCTCACCCAGTCGCTGCGGACCTATCGCGAGGTGCTGGCCGACGCGAACTTCGGCGAGCTCTACGTCGACGGCGCGTTCCCGAAGGACTGGAAGCATGTCTTCGCCAGCGTCCAGTCGCTGAGCTCCTACGGCGTCGAGAACCTACCGAACGACGCCTTCGACATCGTCGTCATCGACGAGTTCCACCACGCCGCCGCTAAGACGTACCGCGCCCTGCTCGACCACCTGGCCCCCAAGGAACTGCTCGGTCTCACCGCCACGCCCGAGCGTGCCGACGGCATCAACGTCCGCGACGCCTTTTTCGACGGCCGGATCGCCAGCGAGCTCCGGCTGTGGGACGCACTCGGGGCCGAGCTTCTCTGTCCGTTCCACTACTTCGGCGTCGCGGACAACACCGACCTGAGCCGGCTCAGCTGGAAACAGGGCAGGTACGACGACACCGAGCTCTCAACCTCTTCACCGGCAACGACGCCCGCACGCGGATCATCCTCAAGCAGCTGCACGAGAAGGTGCTCGACACGGGTTCGATGCGGGCCCTGGGCTTCTGCGTCACGATCGAGCACGCGAAATACATGGCCGCCGCCTTCAACGAGGCCGGAATCTCCGCTCGCGCCGTCACCGGCAACTCCAGCGCCGACGAACGCGCCGCTGCCCTCGTCGCACTACGGAACGGCACCGTCAACATCCTGTTCACGGTCGACCTGTTCAACGAAGGCCTCGACATTCCCAGCGTCGACACCATCCTCTTCCTCCGGCCGACCGAGAGCGCCACCGTCTTCCTGCAACAGCTCGGCCGCGGCCTTCGACGTACGGCGGAGAAGGCCGTTCTCACCGTGCTCGACTTCGTCGGACACCAGCACAAGCGGTTCCGCTGGGACCTGAAGCTCACCGCCCTCACCGGCCTATCCCGCAGCCGACTCGGCACCGCGGTCGACCAGGAGTTCCCCTTCCTGCCCAGCGGCTGCCAGATCGTGATGGACAAGGCGACCCAGGCTGCGGTCCTGGCCAACCTCAAGACGCAGATCGGAAGCCGGTGGAGCGACCTGCTCACCGAATTGCGCTCCATCGGCAACGTCGAACTGCGCGAGTACCTCGACGAGTCCGGCGCCGGGCTCCCTGACCTGTTGAAGTCCGGACGTTCTTGGACCCGGCTGCGCCGCGAGGCCGGCTTCGAGACGCGGCCAGTCGGTCCGCGTGAGGACGAGCTCGTGAGGCGCGGTCGCTCGCTGATCCACGTCGACGACCGTCCACGGGCATCGGTCTACCAGTCGGTGCTCAGCTCGGCGGCCGAGCCGGCGCTCTGGACACCGGCTGAACGTCGCCTCGCCGAGATGCTCTTCTTCTCGCTCTGGCCCAACGGCGGCGGGTTCACCAGCATCGAGGAAGGCATTCGTTCGCTGCATTCCAACGAGGTCGCGACCGATGAGCTCTCGGCCATCGTGGATCTCGGGTTCGAGAACGCACGGCGTACGACGCTCGAGCTCGCCGGCGATCTTGCCGGTGTCCCACTCCAGGTACATGGCCGCTACCGGCGCGAAGAAGTCCTCGCCGCCCTCGGCGACGCAAGCCTCACCAAGCCACCGATCAACTTCCGCGAAGGGGTCCTCTGGGTGCCCGAGATCAATACGGACGCCTTCTTCATCCAGCTGAAGAAGTCCGAGGCAGCGTTCTCCCCCACCACGATGTACCAGGACTATCCGATCAGCCCGACTCTGTTCCACTGGGAGTCGCAGAGCCGCACCACCGTCGCCTCACCGACCGGCCAGCGTTACCTCAACGGCACGAGCAACATCCTGCTCTTCGTGCGCGAGACCTCCGTCGACGAGTACGGCACCGGCGCGCCCTACCTGTTCCTCGGCCCGGCCACCTACGTCAAGCACGAGGGCGAGCGGCCGATCGCCATCACCTGGAAGCTGGAGACACCCATGTCCATCGACTTCTTCACGGCGGCCAAGGTCGTCGCGAGCTAGTCAATGACGCGGCGCGAGGCAATGAACGCGGCCACGCCCAAGCCGATCAACACCGGCCCGGCGACACTCGAGTTGTTCCGAGCTGAGCCGAGGGCCGCGTTAGCGATCAGCGTCGCGATGATCCAAAGGCCAAAACCGAAGATGAATCGCTTCACGGTGCGGCGAACGCTCCGGGGAGTTCGCTGCCGCTTCACTGTTCTTACTGAGCGCGTACTCGGGCGAGAGCGGCCCACGGGAGCTGGCGGGGGCAACCTAGGCAGATCGACCGCTGGGCCGGTCGCCGCGCGCGTGGACATGTCGAGCTCGAACCTGAGGTAGCTCAAGCCGTCTGGCGAGATTGCAGCGGGCCGACCCACGATGAGAGCCACCAGGTTTGATACCGAGCACAGAGAGACGCCGTCGAGCGTCGTCTGTTGCGGCACTGCCTCACCGGTGAAACAGAGTACCGGGATCACAGCTGCCGCCGGGAGCGACGATGCGAGGCTTGCGATCGACCGAGCCGCAGCTCTCGCGGAATCGACAGCGGCGTCGCGACGATAGCCGTTTTGCCGCAGGATCCCGTCGCGCACCTGAAGCTGGCCGGACCAGTTCTTGGCGTCGATCACGAAGACGCCACCCGGGCCGATCACCAGATGGTCGATGTTCGCTCGTTGACGACCCGGCCAATGCAGGTCGTGGAAGACCGTCCACTCTGGCGGAAGTTGAGCGAGAGCCTCCTGGACGGCTCGCTCGCCGGCCGCGCCCTTCTCCCACATCTCCGCGTTACGTAGGAGCCGTTCGGCCTTGTCCCGCGCTCTGCGTGCGACCTCGTCGGCGGAGTCTCCAGCCACCCCCGGACCGTACCGCCGACGGTTCGCCTCTACATCGGTTTCGGCTTTACTCGCCGGAGATCCGGCAGGATTTCCCCCGCCAGTCCCCCACAGCGATCAGAAAGGTAGAGGGGGGAAGGTGACGAAATGGAAGAAACCCCAGGCTGACCTGGGGTTTCACACGGTGGAGCGTAGGGGACTCGAACCCCTAACCCTCTGCTTGCAAAGCAGATGCGCTACCAATTGCGCCAACGCCCCGAGGGGTGAGGATCAGGACTTGCTCACCGGGTCGGTGGCCTCGGCCCAGAGGGCCTGCTCAGCCTTGCTCTGGTCGAGCTTCTTCTTGGCGACCACGGCGCCGGCGGCGGCCAGCAGCACCAGGACGATCTTCTTCATGCCTACTCCTGCTGACTCGTGGGGAGTGGGTGGGTGGGCCTAACAGGACTTGAACCTGTGACCTCTTCCTTATCAGGGAAGCGCTCTAACCGTCTGAGCTATAGGCCCGAGTGGTCGCTGAGAAGTGGAAGCCTCCAGCAGCGACCGAGGGGGAACATTACCGGAGCGGTCGATGCCCCGCCAAAACGACGCTCAGTCCTCTTCGGTCAGCGTGACCTCGACCCCACCGAGGAGGTTCGCGGCCATGTTGTAGAGGAACGCGCCGAGGGTCGCGACAGCGGTCAGGAGGACGACGTCGACGACCGCGATCACCAGCGTGAACCCGAGGACCCGGGAGGTGCCGAGGTAGTCGTGGATGTCCCACGTCGAGCCCTGGTCACCGACGATGTCCTGCACGGAGGTGTTGATCGAGTCCCAGACGCCGGCCATGCTCAGCACGGCCCAGACGACGAGCACCGCGACGACGGTGACGACGCCGATGGCGACCGAGAGCAGGAACGACATCTTCATGACCGACCACGGGTCGATCCGGCTCAGCCGCAGTCGGGCCCGGCGTGGACCCTTCCCGGACCGCGCCGACGGCGACGGGGTCGTGCTCGACTTGGTGGTGCGGCGGGCAGCCTCAGCGGCGTCGGCCAGCTTGGCCTGGATCCGCTGGGTCACCGGGCGGACAGCGGTGTCCTCGCGGCCCCGGCTCGCCACCGGAGCCGCAGTGCGCTCGGCAGGGCGATCCGTCATCAGGCGTCATCTCCATCGCTCGTCGGCTCGTTCGGCGTGTCCTCTGGACTCTCGATGGACACACCGTCGCCCTCGATTGTTGCATCCGACCCCAGCGGAGTCCCATCGGCGGACTCGGCGGCCGCGTCGGCGGACGAGTCAGCAGCCGTCGTACCAGCCTCGTCGTCCTCGTCCTCCTTGGCCTCGACCGAGCGGGCGACGACCGCGACCGAGTCACCCTTCTTGGGGCTCACGAACTTGACGCCCATGGTGGACCGACCGGTCGGACGGAAGTCCTCGTTGATGGGGCTGCGGACGACCTGGCCGCTCGCCGTGATGGAGAGGACCTCGTCACCGTCCTCGACGATGAAGGCACCGACGAGACCGCCGCGCTCCTCGTGGGAGAGCGACATCGCCTTGATGCCGATCCCGCCGCGGGACTGCAGGCGGTATTCGCCGATGGCGGTGCGCTTGGCATAGCCACCGTCGGTGATGGTGAAGACATATTGCGGCTTGACCTCGTCGACCTGCTCCGCGGAGACCTCGACGTCGGCGGTGTCCTCAGTCGCCTCGCTGATCCCGGCGGCCACCTCCGCGGCGACCTGGGCAGCGCGGATGACCGACATCGAGAGCAGCGAGTCGCCGTCGCGGAACTTCATGCCCGTGACACCCGAGGTCGCGCGGCCCATCGGGCGCAGCTGGGTGTCGTCGGCGCGGAAGCGGATCGCCTGGCCCTTGCGGGAGACCAGCAGGATGTCGTCCTCGCCGTTCACCAGCTCGGCGCCGATCAGCTCGTCGTCCTCCTCGCGGAAGTTGATCGCGATCACGCCGGCCTGACGCGGACTGTTGTAGTCACCGAGCCGGGTCTTCTTGACCAGCCCGGCCCGGGTGGCGAGCACGAGGTACGGCGCCTGCTCGTAGTCACGGATCGCCAGCACCTGGGCGATCTGCTCGTCGGGCTGGAACGAGAGCAGGCCCGCGACGTGGCCGCCCTTCGCGTCCCGCGACGCCTCGGGCAGGTTGTAGGCCTTGGTGCGGTAGACCCGGCCGGCGGTGGTGAAGAACAGCAGCCAGTGGTGGTTCGTCGTCGCGATGAAGTGCTCGACGACGTCGTCGCCCTTGAGCGACGCGCCACGCACGCCCTTCCCGCCGCGCTTCTGGGTGCGGTACTGGCTGGCGAGCGTCCGCTTGGCGTAGCCACCGCGGGTGATGGAGACGACCAGGTCCTCGTCCGGGATGAGGTCCTCCATGGAGAGGTCCCCGTCCGCGGCGATGATCTGCGTGCGGCGGTCGTCGCCGTACTTCTCGACGATCTCCTCGAGCTCCTCCTTCACGATCGACCGCTGCCGGGCGACGTTGGCGAGGATGTCCTTCAGGTCGGCGATGATCCGCTCGAGTTCGGCGAGGCGGTCGATGATCTTCTGCCGCTCGAGAGCCGCCAGGCGGCGCAGCTGCATGTCGAGGATCGCGTTGGCCTGGATCTCGTCGATGTCGAGCAGCGCGATGAGGCCCTGGCGGGCGTCGTCGACCTCGGGGGAGCGGCGGATGAGCGCGATGACCTCGTCGAGCATGTCGAGCGCCTTGACCAGACCGCGCCAGATGTGGGCGTCGGCCTCGGCCTTGCGGAGCCGGAACTCCGTCCGGCGCCGGATGACGTCGATCTGGTGCTCCACCCAGTGGCTCACGAACTGGTCGATGGTCAGCGTGCGCGGCACGCCGTCGACCAGCGCCAGCATGTTGGCGGAGAAGTTGGTCTGCAGCTCGGTGTGCTTGAGCAGGTTGTTGAGCACGACGCGCGCGACCGCGTCCCGCTTGAGTACGACGACGAGCCGCTGCCCCGTGCGGGAGCTGGTGTCGTCGCGGACGTCGGCGATGCCCTGGACCTTGCCGGAGTCGGCCAGCTCGGCGATCTTCAGCGCGAGGTTGTCCGGGTTGACCATGTAGGGCAGCTCGGTGACGACCAGGCAGGTGCGGCCGCGGTTGTCCTCGTCGACCTCGATGACCGCGCGCTGCGTGATCGAGCCGCGGCCGGTGCGGTAGGCCTGCTCGATCCCGCTGCGGCCGACGATGAGCGCGCCGTTGGGGAAGTCGGGGCCCTTGACCCGCTCGATGAGCGCGTCCTGCAGCTCCTCGCGGGTGGCGTCGGGGTGCTCCAGCGCCCAGGTGGCGCCGGCCGCGACCTCACGCAGGTTGTGGGGCGGGATGTTGGTCGCCATGCCGACCGCGATGCCGGCGCTGCCGTTGACGAGCAGGTTGGGGAAGCGCGACGGCAGGATCGACGGCTCCTGCGAGCGGCCGTCGTAGTTGGGGACGAAGTCGACGGTGTCCTCGTCGATGTCACGGACCATCTCCATGGCCAGCGGCGCCATCCGGCACTCGGTGTATCGCATCGCCGCCGCGGGGTCGTTGCCCGGCGAGCCGAAGTTGCCCTGGCCGTGGATGAGCGGGTTGCGCATGACCCACGTCTGGGCGAGGCGCACGAGGGTGTCATAGATCGCCGAGTCGCCGTGCGGGTGATATTGACCCATGACGTCACCGACGACACGGCTGCACTTGGAGAAGCCGCGGTCGGGGCGGTAGCCGCCGTCGTACATCGCGTAGAGCACGCGGCGGTGGACCGGCTTCAGACCATCGCGTACGTCGGGGAGCGCGCGGCCCACGATGACCGCCATGGCGTAGTCGATGTAGCTGCGCTGCATCGACGTCTGCAGCTCGACGGGCTCGATCCGGCCGCCCGGACCCTGCGGGGGAGTGGTGGGAGTCTCGGTCACGATTGCTCTCTCTGGGTGTGTCTATCGATGTCTAGGAATCTCGCTAGAGACTCAGATATCGAGGAATCGGACGTCCTTGGCGTTGCGCTGGATGAACGTGCGGCGCTGGTCGACGTCCTCGCCCATCAGGATCGAGAAGATCTCGTCGGCATGGGCCGCGTCGTCGAGCGTCACCTGCAGCATCAGCCGCTGCTCGGGGTCCATCGTGGTCTCCCACAGCTCGTCGGCGTTCATCTCGCCCAGGCCCTTGTAGCGCTGGACCGGGTTCTCCTTGGGCAGCTTCTTGCCCTGGGAGATGCCGTCGGCCATGAGCGCGTCGCGCTCGGCGTCGGAGTAGACGAACTCGTGCTCGTGGGGCTTGTTCCACCGCAGGCGGTAGAGCGGCGGCTGCGCGAGGTAGACGTAGCCCTGCTCGATCAGCGGCTTCATGAAGCGGAACAGCAGCGTCAGCAGCAGCGTGTTGATGTGGTGGCCGTCGACGTCGGCGTCCGCCATCAGCACGATCTTGTGATAGCGCAGCTTCTCGATGTCGAACTCGTCGTGGACGCCCGTGCCGAGCGCCGAGATGATCGCCTGGACCTCCTGGTTGGCGAGCACCTTGTCGAGCCGAGCCTTCTCGACGTTGAGGATCTTGCCTCGGATCGGGAGGATCGCCTGGATGCGCGGGTCGCGGCCGGACTTCGCCGAGCCGCCCGCCGAGTCACCCTCGACGATGAAGACCTCGCACTCCTCGGGGTTGTTGGACTGGCAGTCCGCCAGCTTGCCGGGGAGGCCGCCGCCACCGAGCAGGCCCTTGCGGTTGCGGGCCAGGTCGCGGGCCTTGCGCGCCGCGATGCGCGCGGTCGCCGCGGCCTGCGCCTTGCGGATGATGTCCTTGCCCTCGGCCGGGTTCTTCTCCAGCCATTCGCCGAGCTCCTCGTTGACGACGCCCTGGACGAAGCCCTTGACCTCGGTGTTCCCGAGCTTGTCCTTGGTCTGACCCTCGAACTGCGGCTCGGCGACCTTCATGCTGATGATCGCGGTCAGGCCCTCGCGGATGTCGTCGCCGGTCAGGCGGTCCTCCGCCTTCTTCATCAGGCCCCACTCGAAGCCCCACTTGTTGACGAGCGTGGTCAGCGCCGCCCGGAAGCCCTCCTCGTGCGTGCCGCCGCCGGGGGTGTTGATCGTGTTGGCGAAGGTGTGCACGGACTCGGCGTACGACGTGTTCCACTGCATCGCGATCTCGAGGCTCATCGGGTTCGTGATGTCGTCCTCGGTGGACGCCTCGAAGGCGATGACCGACGGGTTGGCGATCTGCTTCTTGCGGTTGAGGTACTCGACGTAGTCGACCAGGCCGCGGTCGTACTTGAAGATCTGCTCGAAGACCTCGGTCGCGCGCTCGGTGCCCATCGCCTCGTCGGCGGCGGACTCCTCCTCGGTCCGCGCCGCGCCGGCCGCGACCTCGGCCGCCTCGCCGACGCCGTCGACCCCGTCGACGCCCTCGAGCGGGTCGCTCTCGACCGCGTCCGCGGCCTCGACGCTCTTCGGGCGCTCGTCGCGGACGACGATCTCGAGGCCCTTGTTGAGGAAGGCGTACTCCCGGAAGCGGGTCGTGATCGTCTCGAGGTTGTAGTCGGTCGTCTCGAAGATGTCGGGCGAGGCGAACCAGGTCACCGCCGTGCCGGTGCGCTCGCCCGGCTCGAGCTCGCGGACCGCCTCGAGCGGGCCGTCCGGCACGCCGAGGGAGAAGGTCTGCTTCCAGAGGTGGCCGCGGTTCTTCACCTCGAGGATGAGCTTGCTCGACAGGGCGTTGACCACCGAGACGCCGACGCCGTGGAGACCACCGGAGACCTTGTAGCCCCCGCCGCCGAACTTGCCGCCCGCGTGGAGCACGGTCAGCGCGAGGGTCGCCGCCGGCAGCTCCTGGCCGGGGGCCGTGCCCGTCGGGATGCCGCGACCGTTGTCGACCACGCGGACCGAGCCGTCGTCCTTGAGGGTGACGACGATCCGGTCGCAATAGCCGGCGAGCGCCTCGTCGACGGAGTTGTCGACGATCTCCCAGATCAGGTGGTGGAGACCACGCACACCGGTCGAGCCGATATACATCCCGGGTCGCTTGCGAACCGCCTCGAGGCCTTCGAGGACCTGGATGGCGGAGGCGTCGTACTCGACCCCGTTGGGGGGAGTGGGAGCGACGGTCTGCTCTTCCGTGTCGTCCTGGTCGGGTTGCGGGTTCGTCTCGTCGGCAGGGCTCACCGGGCGGGTCCACCTCTTCTGAGGGCTCAGGTGTCATCTGGTGCGCTGGCACACTCCGGCCCGGAGGGCCGACGCGACATCGCGCAAAAAGAGAGCCGACCGCTGCATGGTGGGCCGACCCGGTCTCTATGATACCCCGCAGAGGGCCGTATTCCACGGATGAGCGCTTCGGGAGGGGGCATCTGTGGATGAGATCGTCGCGTCAGCGTCGTTCCAGGCCGTTTCAGACGCACGAGGAGGGGTCCGGCTGGGTCCCTGTACGTCGGAGAAGCCGCTGAGACCGCAGATCCGGCATGCGTCACGACGACCCGGAGCGTCGGGCTCAGCCGTAGGTGTCCCGTGGACCGCGGCCGCCGCGCACCGAGCGTGGGCCCTTCTTCCAGCTCGGTCCGTGCGGGCCCTGGACGTCGATCTGGAGCACCGTCTGATGGCCGAGCTCCTCGTTGAGACGGCGCACGAGCGTCGGGGCGAGGAGCCGGAGCTGCGTCGCCCACGCGGTCGCGTCGGTGCGCACCACGAGGCGCCCGTCGGTGAAGCTCTCCGGGGTGCAGTGCTGGGCGACCTCGGCGCCGACCAGCTCCTCCCAGCGACCGAAGACTCCGTGCACGCGCAGGGAGAGGTCCCAGCCGTGGTCGTCGACCAGACGCCCGAGCGTCGTCTCCAGCGTCTGCGGGTCGCGGTCGTCGGGCCGCGCCCCCGAGACCCGTCCCTTGCGAGGCGCGTCACGGCGCCCGGGCTTGCGCCTCGCCTTCGGCGCCGGAGCCTTGGCGGTCGCGCGCGTCAACGCCCGGGCCAGGTCGAGGCCGTCGGCCGGCGGCGTACTCGTCTCGTCGGGTGTCTCGTCGGGCGCGACCTCGTCGGCCGTCGGCTCGTCGGGGGAGTCACTCGTCACGGGTCACCTCCCCGGCGGCGACGCGGTAGCGCGCCCCCGCGAGCGCGGCGGGCACGTCCTCGGGTACGGCGGCGGTGACGAGCACCTGCTCGGCACCGGACACCAGCTCGGCCAGCTGCTCACGCCGACCGGCGTCGAGCTCGGCGAACACGTCGTCGAGGATCAGGATCGGATCGTCGCCGTCCGCCCGCAGCAGGTCGTACGACGCCAACCGGAGCGCCAGCGCGAACGACCACGACTCGCCGTGGCTGGCGTAGCCCTTCACCGGCAGGCGCGCGTCGTCCGGCCCGTGGCCGAGCGAGAGCAGCAGATCGTCGCGGTGCGGGCCGACGAGCGAGACGCCGCGGTCGAGCTCGTCCTTCTGCCGTCGGGCGACCTCGGCGAGGATCGCCGCGGCGAGCTCCGCGGGAGCGGTCGCGTCGCCGAGGTCGAAGGAGGGCTTGTAGTCGATCTCCGCGTCGTCGCGGCTCGCTCCGCGCGCCACGGTCTCGTAGGCCTTCCCCACGTAGGGCCGCAGCGCCTCCACGAGCGCGAGCCGAGCCGCGAGCAGCTCGGCGCCGACCCGCGCGAGATGGTCGTCCCACACCGACAGCGTGGCCAGCGCACCCTCGCGCGCGCTCCCGCGCGCGACGCCCGCGGTCTTGAGCAGCGAGTTGCGCTGCTTGAGGACCCGGTCGTAGTCCGCCCGGACGCCCGCAAGCCGCGGTGCCCGCAGGACGAGCAGGTCGTCGAGGAACCGACGCCGGTCGGACGGGTCGCCCTTGACCAGCGCGAGGTCCTCCGGGGAGAACACGACGGTGCGCACCAGGCCGACCAGGTCACGGGTGCGGGGGAGAGGGCTCTTGTTCACCCGCGCCTTGTTGGCACGCCCGGCGTTGATCTCGACCTCGAGGACCGCGGTCCGCCCGTCGCGGACCACCGCGGCACGCACCACGGCCTGGTCGGCGCCGGCGCGCACCAGCGGCGCGTCCGTGGCGACCCGGTGCGACTGCAGTCGGGAGAGATAGTCGATCGCCTCGACCAGGTTGGTCTTCCCCTGGCCGTTCCGGCCCACGAACGCGGTGACACCCGCGTCCAACGACACCTCCGCGGCGGCGTACGACCGGAAGTCGTGCAGCGACAGGTGCGACACGTGCATGTGTCCTCCCTCCGCAACGCTTCATCCGGCGCGCCACATCTCTAGGCTGCGCCCATGACCGATTCTCCCAGCCCCTACGGCCCGCCTCCAGGGCAGGACCCGTCCCAGCAGCAGCCGAGCGGGCCGTCGCTCGAGAAGAGCAGCCCGTCCGGGCAGCAGGCCTACGGCCAGCCGGGGCATGGCCAGCCGGGATACGGGCAGCAGCAGGGCTACGGCCAGACGACCCAGGCGCAGCTGCCGACCGGCCCGTTCTACCTCTCGCAGGCCGGGCAGACCTACGGCCCCTATCCCTACGAGCAGTTGGCGCAGATGTCGATGTCGGGTCAGCTCAAGGGCGACACCCTGCTGAGCGCCGGCCAGGGGAGCGCGTGGTTCCCCGCCAAGCAGCTGCCCGGGCTCTTCTCCGACAAGGACTGGCTGACCGCGCTGCTGCTCTCGATCTTCCTCGGGTCGCTCGGCGTCGACCGCTTCTACCTCGGCCACATCGGCCTCGGCGTCCTCAAGCTGCTGACCTGCGGTGGGCTCGGGATCTGGCACATCGTCGACGCGATCCTCATCGGCACGCGCAACCTGCGCGACGCCGAAGGAAGGCCGCTCGCCTGATCGCCCGCGCCAATGCGCGGCGTGCGCGCCTCCGGGCCGCCGCGTCGGCCGAAGTCCTGGCGGCCGCCCACGTGCGCGGCCGCCAGGGCGGTCAGGCCTCCGACTCGGAGATGACCGCGTGGCCCCCGAAGCCGTTGCGCATCGCCGCGATCGCCTTCATCGCGACGTCGTCCTCCTGGCGCGACACGAAGCGCGCGAAGAGCGAGGCCGAGATGGCCGGCATGGGAACGGCGTTCTCGATCGCCGCCTCGACGGTCCAGCGGCCCTCGCCGCTGTCGTCGGCGTAGCCCCTGATCTTGTCGAGGTGCTCGTCGGCACGGAGCTGGTCGACGAGCAGGTCGAGCAGCCAGGACCGGACGACGGTGCCGGTGCGCCAGGACGCGAAGATCTCCGGGACGTTCTCGACGATGTCGACCTTGTCGAGGAGCTCCCAGCCCTCGGCGTACGCCTGCATCATGGCGTACTCGATGCCGTTGTGGACCATCTTGGAGAAGTGACCGGCGCCCGGCGTCGGGCCGCAGTGCACCAGACCGTCCGGCGTGCCTTCGGGCTTGAGCGCCTCGAGGGCAGGCATGACCTTCTCGGCGTCCTCGGGCTTGCCGCCGTACATCAGCGCGTAGCCGTTCTGGAGGCCCCAGACACCACCGGAGACACCGCAGTCGACGAAGCCGATCCCCTTCTCAGCCAGGGAGGCGGCGTTGATGGCGTCGTCGGTGTACTTCGAGTTGCCGCCATCGACAACGAGGTCGCCCTCGCCGAGCAGCTCCTTGAGCTCGGCGATCGTGGACCGGGTCGGGTCGCCGGCCGGCACCATCACCCAGACGACCTTCGGACTGGGCAGCTTCTCGACCATGTCGGCGAGGCTGGTCGCGTCGGAGATCTCCTGGTTGCGGTCGTAGCCGACGACGGTGTGACCGGCGTTGCGCAGGCGGGTGCGCATGTTGCCGCCCATCTTGCCGAGTCCGACGAGTCCGATGTCCATGGAGCGATCCTCTCGAGCGATGGAGTCTGTGCTGTGGCGGTGGGTGGTCAGGAAAGCAGACGACGAGGCATCAGCAAGTAGCGGAAACCCGGGTCCTCCGCCTCGTCCGACGGCTTCCCGGTGATCACCACCGGCTTGGACGCCTGGGTGAAGGCCAGCTCGACGACCGGCTCGTCGATCGCGGTGAGGCCGTCGAGGAGGAACTGCGGGTTGAAACCGGTGGTGAGGTCGTCGCCCTCGATCGTGGCCTCGATCGACTCCGAGGCCTGCGCCTCGTCGCCCGAGCCGGCGTCGAGCGTGATGACGCCGTCGCTGAAGGCGAGCTGGACGGCCGTGTTGCGCTCGGCGACCAGCGCGACGCGCTTGACCGACTCGACGAGGGACGCCTTGTCGACGAGGGCGGTGGTGAGGTGCTCGGCCGGGAACAGGCTGCGCACCTTGGGGAACTCGCCGTCGAGGAGACGGGTCGTGGTGCGTCGTACGCCGCCGGCGGCCGCGCCCTCGAAGCCGATGATGCCCTCCCCGCTGCCACTGGTGGAGAGCGCGATGGTCACCTCGCTGCCGCTGGTCAGCGACTTCGCGGTGTCACCGAGGACCTTCGCCGGCACGAGCGCGGCGAGCGTCTCGTCGGGGGTGCGCGGATCCCACTCCAGCTCGCGGTGGGAGAGACGGAAGCGGTCAGTGGCGAGGAGCGAGATCGTGGAGCCCTCGATCTCGAGCCGGACGCCGGTCAGCACGGGGAGCATGTCGTCGCGCCCGGCCGCGGTGACGGCCTGGGCGACGGCATGGGCGAAGAGCTCGGACTTCACGGTGCCGGCAGCGGTCGGCATCTCCGGCAGGGTCGGGTAGTCCTCCACCGGCATCGTCTGGAGGCTGAAGCGCGCCGAACCGCAGGTGAGCGAGACTCGTGCGCCGTCGATCACCATCTCGACCGGCTTGGCGGGCAGGCTCCGGCAGATGTCGGCCAGGAGCTTGCCGCTGACCAGGGCCTTGCCCTCGTCGGCGACCTCGGCCGAGAGCGTGGCCCGCGCCGAGGTCTCGTAGTCGAACGTCGAGAGCACGAGGCCCGCGTCGCTCGCTTCGATGAGCAGGCCCGAGAGCACCGGCGTGCTCGGTCGGACCGGGAGGCTGCGGGCAGCCCAGGCGACAGCATCCGCGAACACGTCGCGGTCGACGCGGAACTTCACGATGACCTGTCCTTCGCTACCGGGTGACAAAAAGTCTGAGACCTGAATCCTGCCACGGACGGTCCAGCCCCGGGCAGCCCCGGGGTCCGCCGAGGTCGTCGAGGAGTGGTCACGACGTCGTTCATCCCCAGGTCGAGGGGTCGGGTGGATTGACACAGGGGATCGGGACGCATGGAGTTCCGACGTCGTAGGAGGGTCGGTGGAAACTGTGGATAGATCGTGTTTGCGCAGGTCGCGGCGGTAGATCGCTGTGCACAGCGGATGTGGATCACGTGGTGGACGGGTTGGCGTCCGTGTGTACGCCGCCCGCTGTGTGTGATTTGTCCGGCGGGGGTTCCACAGATCCTCCCCGTGTAGTTCGTACCTCCGGACCCTCGGACTCCACAGGCGGCGAACCACAAGAATCTGTCGTTCGCCTGCTCATCCGACCGCGCGCGGGGCGGCAGGGGAGTGCGAGGAGAAGCGGCTCAGGCCTGACGGGCCTGCATCTTCACCCGGTTGGTCAGCTCACTGACCTGGTTGAAGACCGCGCGACGCTCGGCGAGCAGCTGGTTGATCTTCCGCTCGGCGTACATCACGGTGGTGTGGTCGCGGTTGCCGAACTGAGCACCGATCTTCGGCAGCGACAGCTCGGTGAGCTCGCGGCAGAGGTACATCGCGATCTGACGTGCCATCACGAGGTGGCGACCCCGGCTGGGTCCGGTGAGCTCGTCGATCGAGAGGCCGAAGTACGCCGCCGTCTGGGCGATGATCAGGCCGGCGGTGATCTCGGGCTCACCGCCCTCGGGGATGAGGTCCTTGAGCACGATCTCGGCCAGGGTCATGTCGACCTCCTGGCGGTTGAGGTTGGCGAACGCCGTCACGCGGATCAGCGCACCCTCGAGCTCGCGGATGTTGGTCTGGATCTTGCTCGCGATGAACTCCAGCACGTCCGGCGGCGCCGTCAGGCGCTCCATCGCGGCCTTCTTGCGCAGGATGGCGATGCGGGTCTCGACGTCGGGTGGCTGGACGTCGGTGATGAGCCCCCACTCGAACCGGTTGCGCAGCCGGTCCTCGAGCGCCTCGAGCCGTTTCGGCGCCCGATCGGAGGTCAGCACGATCTGCTTGTTGGCGTTGTGGAGGGTGTTGAAGGTGTGGAAGAACTCCTCCTGCGTCTGGGTCTTCCCCTCCAGGAACTGGATGTCGTCGATCAGCAGGACGTCGACATCGCGGTATCGACGCTTGAACCGGTCCTGCCGGTCGTCGCGGATCGCGTTGATGAACTCGTTGGTGAACTCTTCGGAGCTGACGTAGCGGACCTTCGCTCCGGTGTAGAGGCTGCGGACGTAGTGACCGATCGCGTGGAGCAGATGGGTCTTGCCGAGCCCCGACTCGCCGTAGACGAGCAGGGGGTTGTAGGCCTTCCCGGGCGCCTCGGACACCGCGACGGCGGCGGCATGCGGGAAGCGGTTGGAGGATCCGATGACGAAGGTCTCGAAGGTGTACTTCGGATTGAGCCGGGTCTCGAGGGTCGGCGGCGTGGCGGGAGCCGGCTCGGCCATCCGGGTGGGACCGGCGCTCGGCAGGAACCCGCCGGGGTCCGCGCTCGTCTCTTCGGACACATAGCGCTTTGTCGACAAAGCGTCACCGCGCGGCACGTCCTCGGCCTGTGGCGCGTACGACGGCGTGTCGGGTGTCGCGGAACCGGCGGAGGCCGCCAGATCGAGGTCGAGGTCGGGGTTGACCGTCACCGCGATCCGGATGTCCCGTCCGAAGCGCTCGGTCAGGGCCTCCTCGAGGCCGGGGCGGAGCCGCCCTTCGAGCTGGTTGCGCGTGAAGTCGTTGGGGACCGCGACGATCGCGGTGTTGCCGTGGAGAGTGACCGGCTCGCTCGCGCGCAGCCACGCACGCTGGTTGGGCGGAAGGTCCTCGACGACGGCCTGCCAGGCGCGGCTGAGCTGACCCGCCGTGTCGTCGAGGCTGCCAGCGTCCGAGGCGCTCCCGGGCTTGTCCACGAATGCCTGCCTTCCCTGTGGGGCTCGTTGGTCGTCGCGTTTGGCGGGTGAAGCTCGTCCACAACTTTCTCCACAAGCTGTGAACCCGACTCGCCCACGCGTGGACTGAGCCGCCCGAGACACGCGGCCGGAGTGGCTATCGCGACCATTTCGGCAGGTCAGAGGTCGAATCATGGTGATTCGGCTGATCCGTCTCCCCGGTCCGGCCGACGCCTCCTGGCGGTGTGCAGGGAACCTCGGTGTCCACCGAACTTAACCTCCGGCGGCGGATGGGAGCAACCCGTCATCCACAGGCATTCTCAGATCTGGCCTGACGGTACGGTCGCGGGTTTGACCCTGTCTTCGCGCACCACGTACCGTTGGCAGGTCGCCCGGGTCGACCGGTGCCGCATGCCCACGCCACGATCGCTGACCACAGTGATCGTGGGCGCGGGTGGGCGGTGCCAGCCGAACTCCATCATGGCCCGCCTGATCAGCCGGGGCGACACGCCCACCTGGGACCTCGTGTCCCGTTC
>NZ_JBFPJR010000039.1:0-31479 GCF_040838215.1 Nocardioides eburneus
CGGTGAAGGCGACGTGGGGGCTCTGGGTCAAGCCCGCCGAGCGGGACGCGCTGACCCGGATCCTGCAGCGCTGCCCCGGTCAGCGGCTTCCCACTGCTCGGCAACGCCCGTCGTCGCCGACCATTCCGGGGTCCTAGTCTCGGGGGAGACCCCTGACGGAAGGACCGCGATGACCGCCGAGACCCCTGAGACGTCGGGACTCACCGGCCGCACCCCGCCCCGGGCGATCGGTGTCGTCGGCGTCCTGATCGTGCTGGCCCTGCTCGTGGCGGGCCTGCTGTGGGCGAAGTGGCTGCCCTACTCCGACAAGGTGCGGACCCTCGCCGACACCCGGACCTGGCCGGGATCGGCGATCTTCGGTGCCGCCGGCCATCCGGGGTCGGCGCCGTCGGCATCGGGCGCCTGGGAGTTCTGGAAGACCTACTTCGTCGCGGTGTGGAAGGCCGCGGTCGTCGCGCTCGTCGTCGCCGCGGCGTTGGAGTCGCTGGTGCCGCGGCGCTGGCTGGTCGGCCTGCTGTCGCGGCGCACGGTCCTCGGTCAGGGCGCCATGGCCGGGCTGCTCGCCCTGCCGAGCATGATGTGCACCTGCTGCACGGCGCCGGTCGCGGTCGGCCTGCGCCGCCGCGGTGCGCCGCTCGGGGCGAGCCTGGCCTACTGGTTGGCCAACCCGCTGCTCAACCCCGCGGTCGTCGTCTTCCTGGCGCTCACCCTGCCGTGGCAGTACGCCGTCGTCCGCGTCGTGGTGGGCGCAGCGCTCGTCGTGGGCGGCACGGCCCTGGTCGCCGGCTGGCTGAGCCGCTCGGGTGCCACCGCACCGACGCCGCTCGACCCGACGGTCGCGGCCGAGGAGGACCCGGTGCGGTGGGCGCAGCTGCCCGTCCGGTTCGGGCGGGCCCTGCTGCGCTACCTCCTGGTGCTCGTGCCGGAGTACGCCGTCGTCGTCCTCCTCACGGGCTGGCTCAGCGGATGGCTCTCCGACTTCGCCGGGCTCGACCAGGCGGCCGGCCCGGTGGCGCTGCTGCCGGTCGGCCTCGTGGGCGCGGCCCTCGTGATCCCGACCGGCGGCGAGGTGCCTGTCGTGGTCGGGCTCGTCGCGGCCGGAGCGAGCCTCGGTGTCGCGGGCGTCCTGCTGATCACGCTGCCGGCGCTGAGCGTGCCGTCGATCGTGATGGTCGGCCGCACGCTGTCGTGGCGCGCGACGTCAGCCCTCGCCGGCCTCGTGGTCATCGGTGGCCTCGGGGCCGGCGGGCTGCTCGTCGCGCTCTCCTGAATGCCGGGAGGTCAGCTCCCCGACTTCGTGATCGCGTCCTTCACCCGGTCGACCAGCGAGGCGAACGGGCCCATGACCATCTGCTTGGCCGTGCTGCCTGCCGCGGAGGGGTGCGGATGCGTCGGCGCGGCGGCCTCTGCCGCCTGGAGCCGGGAGCCGAGCTGACGGCGCATGTCCGGGCTGCACGTCTCGAGCACGAGCGGGAACTCCTCGTGCTCCTCGGCCTCGGCGTGGTCGTCCACGGACTTCTCGAAGGCGACCAGGCGGGTGTCGAAGTCGACGGTCGTGACATCGAGCTTCTCGAGCTCGGCGAGCACCTCGTTGGCCTCGGCCTCCTCCTGGTTGCGTGCGTCGGCGATCTCCTTGCCGCCGGCCTCGCCGGTCACCGGACGCAGGATCATCTCCTCGGCGGTCTCGTGGACGGCGAGCAGGGAACGGAGGTTGTCGAAGGCCGTCTGCCTGGCTTCGCCGCTCGCCGTCTTGACCTCGGTGAAGAGGTCGCGGATCCGCGCATGCTGCTCCAGCAGGATGCGGATCACGTCGCCCTCGGGAAGCTCCGCGGCCTTGGCGCGGTCCTCTGCTGCATCACCCATCGTCGTACTCCCATCGGTCGGCCTCGGTCAGGACGGTGAGCGGTACCCGGCCCGCCGGGATCCCCAACCTCCTGCGTCGACGCAGGGCTCCGCCGTCGCCGGTGCATGATGCCCCGGCGGGTGGATACCTCACCGCCATGACGGCGACGCGGAAGGATGCGCGCGGCTCGAGGTCGCGTGCCGAGATCCTGCGCCTGGTCGCCGCCAAGGTGTCCTACGACGAGATCGGGCGCCGCCTGGGCATCGCGCCCGGCCTCGCCTACCTGATCGCGACCGGTCTGCCTGCCGACGGCTCGGACGCGCCGACCGCGGACGCCCACGAGTGGCCGGGGTTCCTCGGCAGCAGCCAGCATCTGGCGAACCCGGAGCCTGCGGAGAACACCACGTCGCGTGAGGCCGTACGCCGGTGGGTGCATGCGCGCGTCGAGGCGGATGCGGCGATGCGGGAGGCCGCGGCGCGACGCGACGCGGTGCCCCCGGAGCAGCCTTTCGGTGACGTGGAGCCCGACGTGGTCGACGTCCTGGTGCGCGACCACAACCAGGTCACCGCGATGCTCAAGCAGCTGGCCACCATCCCGGGCGCCCAGAAGGGCGGTACGCCGGCCCAGCGGTCGGCGCGGGCTTCCATCGTCGACCTGGTGACCGTCGCGCTGTCACGCCACGAGGCGGCCGAGGAGCAGGCCCTCTGGCCCGCCGTACGGCAGGTGCTGCCCGCGGGCGACGCGCTCGCCGACGAGGCGCTCGCCCAGGAGCAGCACGGCAAGGAGATCCTGCAGGCGCTCGCCCACCTCGACGGCACCGCCGAGGAGGACGGCGAGCGCTTCGACGACCTCGTCGAGGAGCTCTCCGCGGCCTGCCGGACCCACGTCGCGTTCGAGGAGAAGGTCTTCCTGCAGCTGCGGGAGCAGATGCCCCGCAGCGACCGTGTCGACCTGGCCAGGACGCTCGACCGCGCGCGGCGGCACGGCCCCACCCGACCGCACCCGCACGCCCCCAGCGAGCCGCCTGCCGTCGACGTGGCCGGGGCGCTCGGCACGGCGATGGACCGGATGCGCGACGTCGCGGGGTCACGGCCGGCGGACCGGCGCGGCCGGCCGAGCGCCGACGCGGAGCGGCGTACGGAGCAGGGTGCGGAGCAGGCGACCGAGAGCGAGGACGGTGACTGATGGGAGTGCGTACCTTCATCGAGGGCTGGCCGGTCTACCGCCAGCTCACGGGCGAGGACCCGACCGGCCGGGGGCCGGCGGCGAAGTCGCGCCACAGCGACACCCTCGAGCCGCGCGTCGCCAGCGCGGAGAAGGTCGTCAAGTCGGTCTGCCCCTACTGCGCGGTGGGCTGCGGCCAGAACGTCTACGTCGAGGACGGGAAGGTCACCCAGATCGAGGGTGACCCGGACTCGCCGGTGAGCCGCGGTCGGCTCTGCCCCAAGGGCTCGGCGAGCCTCCAGCTCACCACCGGCTCCGCCCGGCTGCACCAGGTTCTCTACCGCCGCCCGCACGGCACCGACTGGGAGCGTCTCGACCTCGACACGGCGATGGACATGATCGCCGACCGCGTGATCGAGAGCCGGCGTGCGTACTGGCAGGACGAGGTGGACGACACGGTGGTCAACCGCACGATGGGCTTCGCCACCCTCGGTGGCGCGACCCTCGACAACGAGGAGAACTACCTCCTCAAGAAGCTCTTCACCGCGCTGGGTGCCATCCAGATCGAGAACCAGGCGCGGATATGACACTCCTCCACGGTTCCCAGTTTGGGAACCTCCTTCGGCCGGGGAGGGGCCACCACCTTCCAGCAGGACCTGCAGAACGCTGACTGCATCGTCATCGAGGGCTCGAACATGGCCGAGTGCCACCCGGTCGGGTTCCAGTGGGTGATGGAGGCGAAGGCGCGCGGGGCCACGATCATCCACGTCGACCCGCGGTTCACGCGCACCTCCGCGCTGGCGGACCTGCACGTCCCGATCCGCGCCGGCAGCGACATCGCGTTCCTCGGCGGCCTCATCAACCACGTCCTGGCGAACGACGCCTACTTCAAGGAGTACGTCGTCGCCTACACCAACGCGGCGACGATCCTCACCGAGGACTACGTCGACGCCGAGGACAACGACGGGGTCTTCTCCGGTTTCGACCCCGAGGACCGCAGCTACGACTTCCACACCTGGCAGTACGAGGGCATGGAGGTCCAGGCGGCGTCGGGCCAGCGCGACCAGCAGTACGAGGACAGGGTCGGCGCGAGCGACGGCGGCAAGAGCGGCGTACGCAAGGCCGGACGTGGGGAGGCGCACGGGTCCGGCGGCGCCGCGATCAGCGGCGAGATCGAGCACGACGACACGCTGCAGCATCCGCGCTGCGTCTTCCAGGTGCTCAAGCGGCACTACGCGCGCTACACGCCGGAGATGGTGGAGGAGGTCTGCGGCATCCCGCAGGATCTCTTCCGTCAGGTCGCCGATGCCCTCGTCACGAACTCCGGTCGTGACCGGACCAGCGCGTTCTGCTACGCCGTCGGCTGGACCCAGCACACCGTCGGGGTGCAGTACATCCGCGCTGCCGCGATCCTGCAGAGCCTGCTCGGCAACATCGGCCGCCCCGGGGGAGGCATCCTCGCGCTACGCGGCCACGCCAGCATCCAGGGCTCGACCGACATCCCGACGCTCTACAACCTGCTGCCCGGCTATCTGCCCATGCCACACGCGCACGAGCACGAGGACCTCGACGCCTACATCGAGGCGGACTCGACGGAGAAGGGCTACTGGGCGGAGAGCCGGTCCTACATGGTCAGCCTGCTCAAGGCGTGGTGGGGCGGTGCGGCGACGGCGGAGAACGACTTCTGCTTCGACTACCTCCCGCGGCTGACCGGCAGCGCGTCGACGTACGACACGGTGCTGGCGCAGCTGTCGGGGGAGACGAACGGCTACTTCATCATCGGCGAGAACCCGGCGGTCGGCTCGGCGAACGCCAAGCTGCAACGGCTCGGGATGGCGAAGCTGGACTGGCTGGTCGTGCGGGACTTCTCCCTCATCGAGAGCGCGACGTGGTGGAAGGACGGCCCCGAGATCGAGACCGGGGAGCTGCGCACCGAGGACATCGGCACCGAGGTCTTCTTCCTGCCCGCCGCGGCGCACACCGAGAAGGACGGCAGCTTCACGAACACCCAGCGCCTCCTGCAGTTCCACCACCAGGCGGTCGAGCCGGAGGGTGACGCCCGCAGCGACCTGTGGTTCGCCTTCCATCTCGGTCGCCGGATCCGGGAGAAGCTCGCCGCGTCGACCGACCCGCGGGACCGGCCGATCCTCGACCTGACCTGGGACTACCCGACCAAGGGGAGGCACGCCGAGCCGGAGGCGGAGGCGGTCGTCGCCGAGATCAACGGCTGGGACGCCCACGGCGATCCGCTGTCGAGCTATGAGCAGCTCAACGACGACGGGTCCACCGCGTGCGGGTGCTGGATCTACTGCGGCGTCTACAGCGACGGCGTCAATCAGGCGGCGCGGCGCAAGCCGGCCGGCGAGCAGAGCTGGGTCGCGCCCGAATGGGGCTGGGCCTGGCCGGCCAACCGGCGGCTGCTCTACAACCGCGCGTCGGCCGACCCCGACGGGAAGCCGTGGAGCGAGCGCAAGGCCTACGTCTGGTGGGACGAGGAGAAGGCGCTGTGGACCGGCCACGACATCGCCGACTTCGCCGCCGACAAGTCGCCGCACTACCGCCCGCCGGTCGGGGCGACGGGGGCGGAGGCCCTGACCGGGATCGACCCGTTCGTCATGCAGGCCGACGGGAAGGCGTGGCTGTTCGTGCCATCAGGTCTCACCGACGGCCCGCTGCCGACGCACTACGAGCCGCAGGAGTCGCCGTTCCGCAACCCGCTCTACCGCCAGCAGCGCAACCCCGCTCGCGAGCTGCACCCGCACGAGAACAACCGGCTGCAGCCCAGCGGCGATGAGCCGGGGGCCGAGGTCTTCCCCTACCCGCTCACGACCTACCGGCTGACCGAGCACCACACCGCCGGCGGGATGACCCGCTGGGTGCCTTACCTCGCCGAGCTGCAGCCCGAGTTCTTCTGCGAGGTCTCGCCCGAGCTGGCGTCCGAGCGCGGCCTCGAGCACGGCGGCTGGGCGACGATCGTCACGGCTCGCAACGTCATCGAGGCCCGCGTCATGGTGACCGAGCGGCTCACGCCGCTGCGGGTGGGCGGCCGGACCGTCCACCAGGTCGGGCTGCCCTACCACTGGGGTCCGAACGGCTATAGCCGGGGCGACGCGGCCAACGAGCTCACCTCGGTCGCCCTCGACCCCAACGTCCACATCCAGGAGGTCAAGGCACTGGCCTGCGACATCAGGCCCGGCCGGCGTCCCCGGGGCGCGGACCGCGCCGCGCTCGTCCGCGACTACCAGCGCCGGGCCGGCATCGACGACGAGACCGGGACGGAGGTCTGAGCGTGGGACTGCTTTCCGAGAGCGAGTACGACGCGCCGCTGCCCCGGATGGGGTTCTTCACCGACACCTCGGTGTGCATCGGCTGCAAGGCCTGCGAGGTGGCCTGCAAGGAGTGGAACCACGTGCCGGAGGACGGCCTCGACTTCACCGGCATGTCCTACGACAACACCCAGGGCCTCGGCGCCGACAGCTGGCGGCACGTCGCGTTCATCGAGAACCGGACCGGGGCGACGCCGGTCGACCTCGGGATGCCGCAGGTCGGCGCGCCGGACGCGGCCGACGGGGCCGATGGGTCCGGCGTCCGGCCGGACCTCCCGCCGGGCGGCGACCTGATCGACGGCGAGGGCAAGCTGCAGTGGCTGATGGCCTCCGACGTCTGCAAGCACTGCACGCACGCCGCCTGCCTCGACGTCTGCCCGACCGGCTCGCTCTTCCGGACCGAATTCGGCACGGTCGTCGTGCAGGAGGACATCTGCAACGGCTGCGGCTACTGCATCCCGGCCTGTCCCTACGGGGTCATCGACCAGCGCAAGGACGACGGCCGGGCATGGAAGTGCACGCTGTGCTACGACCGTCTCGGCGTCGGGATGGAGCCCGCCTGCGCCAAGGCGTGCCCGACAGACTCGATCCAGTTCGGGCCGCTCGACGAGCTTCGTGAGCGCGCCCAGGCACGCGTGGAGCAACTGCACGAGAAGGGCGTCGACGTCGCGCGGCTCTACGGTCACGATCCCGACGACGGCGTCGGCGGGGACGGGGCGTTCTTCCTGCTCCTCGACGAGCCGGAGACCTACGGGCTGCCGCCCGACCCGGTGGTGACCACCCGCGACCTGCCGGTGATGTGGCGGCAGGCCGGCCTCGCGGCCCTCGCCCTCGCCGCCGGAGTCGTCGCCGCGGCCTTCGGGAGGAAGTCATGAGCGACCAGTCCGGCAACGAGTCAGGCGTCACCCGTGAGGGGCTCGAGCACCCCAGGCCCGGACGTGAGGCACCCGCCGACGACCTGACCGTGCGCCGCCGCGGCGGCGCCGGAGGTCGTGGCCGCGGCCGTGGCGGTGGGCGGCGACGACGTGGCCGTGGCGAGCGGGCGATGGTGCCCGACGTCGAGTTCGGCTCCTACTACGGCAAGCCGGTCCTCAACAAGCCGGTCTGGTCGGCGCCGGACATCGCGGGCTATCTCTTCCTCGGCGGCCTCGC
The DNA here is from genome assembly GCF_040838215.1 of Nocardioides eburneus. Classification (NCBI taxonomy): domain Bacteria; kingdom Bacillati; phylum Actinomycetota; class Actinomycetes; order Propionibacteriales; family Nocardioidaceae; genus Nocardioides; species Nocardioides eburneus. The sequence goes on from NZ_JBFPJR010000039.1 coordinate 7,487, forward strand.
CGGCGCCTCCTCGCTCATCGGCGCCGCCGCCGACGCGCGGGGGGAGGACCGGCTCGCGCGGGTCAGCAAGACCGGTGCGGCGGCGGCCGCGGTGCTCTCCCTCAGCGCGCTCGTCCACGACCTCGGTCGTCCGATGCGCTTCCTCAACATGCTCCGCGTCGTGAAGGTCACCTCACCGATGAACCTCGGGGCGTGGCTGCTGTCGGCGTACGCCCCCGCGGCGCTGGCGGCCGCCGGGGCGGCGCTCACCGGTCGCTTCCGACCCGTGGGCGTGGCCGGCACCGTGGGTGCGGCCGCCCTCGGGCCGGCGGTGGCGTCCTACACCGCGGTGCTTCTCAGCGACACCGCCGTCCCGGCATGGCACGACGCCCACCGCGAGATGCCGTTCGTCTTCGTCGGCTCCGGCGCCATGGCCGCCGGCGGCCTCGGTCTGCTGGGCGCTCCGGTCGCGCAGCAGGGCGTGCCGAGGCGCGCGGGTGTCCTCGGCGCCGCGACCGAGGTCGGCTGCCTCAAGCTCCTGGAGCACCGGCTCGGGTTCGTGGGGGAGCCCTACCGGCAGGGTCGCTCCGGGCGCTGGATGAAGGCCGGCGAGGGGCTGGCCCTCGCCGGGTCCGCGCTGGCGCTGCTGAGCCGCGGCGAGGGTTGCGGGCGTCGTACGGCGGGCGCCGTGGGCGGCGCCATGCTGCTCGCCGGCTCGGCGTGCACCCGGCTCGGCGTCTTCGCGGCCGGGGTCGCCTCCGCCGAGGACCCGCGCTACACCGTGGGGCCGCAGCGCGAGCGGTTGCAGCGGCGCGGCGCTGAGCGCTGAGGCGCCGATTGTGGGCCCGCGCCGCCGGGTACCGCCTCCGCAGCCACGTGAGGGGGACGACATGCTCATCCGGATCCTGGAGGGGGTCGCGTGGTGGGTCACGCTGCTGGCGGCGTACGTCGTCCTCATCTCCTCGATCTCGCTGCCCGAGCTGGTCGCCGGAGCCGCCCTCGCGGCGCTGGCGAGCGTGGTCGCGATGGTGGCGACGCGCGGGCTGCGGCCGGCGGCCCCGCCGATCGGCCTGCGCTGGCGACACCTGCTCCTGCTTCCGGTCGCGATCGTGCGCGACCTCGGCGTCCTCGTCGCGCGGCTCGGGGCGCGGGAGGCTCACGTCGGCACGACCGAGGACCTGCGCCTGCCGGAGGCCGGCGAGCCGCGGGCCGTCCGGGCCTACGCCGTGCTGGCGCTCTCGATCAGTCCGGCCGCCTACGTCCTCGACGTCTGGCCCGGTGAGCCCGCCGACCGCGAGCCGGGCTCGGTCCGGGTGCACCGGCTCGGCGCGGCCGGTGGCATCGAGGGGCTCGTCGGCGAGTGACCGGGGAGATGAGAACGCGGCAGGGGAGCGCGGCGTGTGGGAGCGCGATGCGAAGGAGGCGGGCATGAATGAGGTGGTCGCGCTGGTGGCGCTGGTGCTCGTGGGGGTGGTCGTCCCGCTCTGCCTCGCGGGTGTGCTGCGCGGCGACCCGCTGAGCCGGCTCGTCGGACTCGAAGCGCTCGCGGTGGTGGCCACCGTCGTCCTCCTGCTGCTGGCCCGCTCGGCGCACCGCGGACCGTACGTCGACGTGGCGCTGGTCCTGAGCGTGCTGTCCTTCGCCGGGTCGCTGGTCTTCGCCCGCTTCTGGGGGCGGGAGCTGTGAGCGGGGTCGATGTCGTCGCGGCGGTCCTGCTCGGCGCCGGCGCACTGGTCCTGGTGATCGGCGCCCTCGGCCTCGTCGTCCGACGCGACGTGCGCGACCGGATCCACTACGCCTCGCTCGTCGCGGTCCTCGGTGCGCCCCTGGTCGTCGTGGGGCTGGCCCTCACCGCCGGCAGCTGGCATCCCGCGCTCAAGCTCCTGCTCATCGGCGTCCTCCTCGCGGGCACCGGGCCGGTGCTGTCGACGGTGACCGGCCGCGCCGTCGAACGGTCGACCGGGCCGGGTCGCGAGGGGGTGCGGGAGCGGTGAGCGACTGGACCCTGGGCCTGCTCCTCGTGCTCACCGCCGTGACCGCGACGGCGGTCGTGCTCACCCGGAACCCGGGCCGGCAGGCGATGGTGCTCTCGGCGTACGGCCTCATGCTCGCGATGACCATGGTGGCGCTCTCCGCGCCCGACGTCGCGCTCTCCCAGATCGGGGTCGGGACCGCCGCGGTGCCGCTCATCGTCGTCCTCGCGATCGCCCGCTGCGAGCGCCACACCCAGCGCGAGGCCCCGCGTGGGACCCACCGCCCCGAGGACGACGCGCGCGACGGGGACCGTGGCCGCAGCGCCCCCGACGACGGGGGCCGGGGCCGATGAGGGCGCGGCTCACCGTCCTGCTGGCCGGGGCCGCGATGCTGGTCCTCGCGGTCGTGGGCGTCCGGGCGCTCATCCACCTGCCGGGGGCCGGCGACGTCGCCCACCCGTACGGCGCCCGCGCGGTCGCGGCCGCGTTCCACCACGCCACGGCCAACGCAGTGATGTCCGTGACGCTGGACCAGCGCGGCTTCGACACGCTCGGCGAGGAGTTCGTCCTGCTCGCCGCGGCCGTCGGGACGGTGCTGCTGCTCCGCGAGCTGACCGCCGAGCGCGAGGAGGAGGCCGCACACACCTACGGCCCGGAGGACGTCTTCGAGGCGGTCCGGCTGGCCGGCTACGTCCTGCTGCCGGTCACCCTGCTCGTCGGCGGGTACGTCGTCGTCCACGGTCACCTCACGCCCGGCGGCGGCTTCCAGGGTGGCACGGTGCTCGCCACCGGTCTCTACCTCGCCTACCTCGCCGCGGACTACCGGGCGCTGGACCGGCTCCGGCCGCCGGGCGTGTTCGACGCGGCGGAGGGGCTGGGCGCGTTCGCCTACGTCGCCGTCGGCGTCGGCGGGCTGCTCGCCGGCTCCGGTTTCCTCGCCGACTGGCTGCCCTGGGGCCAGCTCGGCAAGCCGCTCTCCGCCGGCACCGTCCCGCTGCTCAACATCGCCATCGGGATCGAGGTCGGCTCGGCCTTCGTGCTGGTCGTGGCGAAGTTCCTCGAGCAGGCGCTGACGGTGCCCGAGCAGGCTGCCGAGGAGGGCTGAGGCATGCTCTCCTGGCTCCCGTACGCCGTCGCCGGCTGGATCTTCCTCGTCGGCTGCTACGGCCTGGTCACCAGCCGCCATCTGGTGCACACCGTGGTCTGCCTCAACGTGGTGCAGTCCTCGACCTACCTCCTCCTGCTCGCGGTCGGCTGGACGAGGGGAGGGACGGCGCCGATCTTCGGCGACATCGGCCGCTCCCGGGCCGTGGCCGATCCGTTGGTCCAGGCGATGACGCTGACCGACATCGTGGTCGGCGCCGCCGTCACGGCGCTGCTGCTGGCGCTGACGATCCAGATCGCCAAGCGGCGGGGCACGGTCGACCCGCGGGCGCTGCGCTCCTTCGAGCAGGAGAGCGAGGAGTGAGCGCCCCGGATGGGCTGGTGGAGCAGCTTCCCGTCCTGCTCGTGGTCGTGCCGCTCGGGGCGGGGGCGCTGGTCGCCGCGCTCGGCCACTGGGCGCCGCGGATCCTCGCCGACGCCCTCGCCGTACTCGTCGCGGCGGTCTGCACGGTCGGCGCGGGCCGGCTCGTGGTCGCCGTGGGCGGCGGACGGGTCGTCACCTGGCTCGGTGGCTGGACGCCGGCCAGCTCCGGCTCCGGCCCGGGTGGCGGGCAGTCGGTCGGCATCGTCCTCGTCGCCGACCGTACGGCGGCCATGCTGGTGGTCTCCGCGGCGTTGCTGGTCCTCGCCGGGCTGCTCTTCTCCTGGCGCTATCTCGAGGAGACGTCGGCGACCTACCACGCGCTGATGCTCGTCTTCCTGGCGGCGCTGAGCGGCTTCGCCCTCGCCGGCGACCTGTTCGACGCGTTCGTCTGGTTCGAGCTGATGGGCGCGGCGGCGTACGCCCTCGCCGGGATGCGCGTCGAGGAGCCGCGCAGCGTCTTCGCCGCGGTGGAGTTCGGCGTCGTGAACACGCTGGGTGCCTCGCTCACGCTCGCCGGGATCACGCTGCTCTACGCCCGCACGGGCGAGCTCGCCCTGGCGTACGTCGGCGAGCGCCTGCGGTCCCAGCCGGCCGACGCGCTCGTCGGGTTCGCCTTCGTGCTCCTGGTGGTCGGGGCGCTGGTCAAGGCGGCGGTCGTGCCCTTCCACTTCTGGACCGCCGACGCCGAGGCGGCGGCGCCCACGCCGGTCTGTGCCGTCCTGTCGGGTGCGATGGTCGCGATGGGGGTGTACGCCGTGGCGCGCTGGTGGCGGGTCGCGTTCGACGGGGTCCTGCCGCACCCGACCGCCGAGCACCTGCTGCTGGTCCTCGGCGCGGTGACCGCGCTCGTCGGGGCGGTGATGTGCGTCTACCAGCGTCACATCAAGCGGCTGCTGGCGTATTCGACGATCAGCCACGTCGGCGTCGCGCTGCTCGGCGTCGGACTGCTCGACGAGCACGGCACGGCCGCGGCGATCGCCTATCTGGTCGGCCACGCCTGCACCAAGGGCCCGCTGTTCCTCGGCTCGGGCGTGCTGCTCAACCGGTACGGCACGGTCGACGAGCACGCCCTCTTCGGCCAGGGCCGAGGCCGCTGGTTCACCTTCTCGGTCTTCGCGCTCGGCGGTCTCGGCCTGGCCGGGCTGCCGGTCCTGGGGCTGTGGTGGGGGAAGGCGACGCTGGAGCATGCCCTGAGCGTCGCCGGCGCGCCCTGGGCGGTGGCGGTCGTCGTCGTCGCCGGTGCGCTCACCTCGGGCTCCGTGCTCCGGTTGACCGCTCGCGTCTTCCTCGGGCTCGGCGCGGATCCGCGGTCGCGCTCATCACGCGACGGCGACGGGTCCGAGGAGCCGGAAGAGCCCGAGGAGCCCGAGGAGCACGGCCCCATCGGACCGCGCGCGGCGGCGCTGATGGTGGCGCCGGCGTGGCTGCTGCTCGCCGCCGGCGTGGGGCTCGCGCTGGTGCCGTGGGTGCACCGGGCGGGCGCGACGGCGGGCGCGGTGTTCGCCGACCGGCACGGGTACGTCGAGGCCGTCCAGCATCCTCATCGGGTGCTCGCTCCGGTGGTCGGTCACGAGGAGACGGTGTGGACCGGGACGGGACTGGGGCTCGCCGCCGTCACGCTCGCGCTGGCGTGTCTGGTCGCTGCGGCGGCGCTGTGGGCGCCACGTGTCCGGGCGCTGCCCTGGGGCCGCGCGGGCGCCCGGGCGGCGCGCTCGGTGGTCGGCGGCCTGCATGCGGTCCACAGAGCCGACCTGCCCGAGCAGGTCGCCTGGCTGCTGGCGGGCGCGGCCGTGCTGGCCGTCGTGTTCGCGCTCTGAGCGGGGCTCGTGGGACGGGGGCCGTGTGTGTCCGGCCCGGAGATCGGGAACCGGACGGTCAGACCGACACAGGAGGCACTCACCATGGAATACCTGCTCGGCGGGGTCGTGTTCGTCCTCATCCCGTTGGCGATCGTCGTCGCCGTGGCGTACGTCGCGGTCCGGTGGTTCCGACAGAACGAGGTGCGCAAGCAGCAGGAGGCCGTCGGCGGGGTCGTGGAGTCGCTGCGCTACCACGTCCCGATCGGCCAGGACCCGGCGGCGATCCTCGCTGCGCTCCACCTGGAGGGCTACGAGGCCGTACGGGACGACGACATGGCGACCCAGGACATCCTCATCCTGACGCCCAGCGGCGCCGACCGCGAGCGTGCGAAGGTGCGCGCGGTCCTCGCCCACGAGGCGCCCCTCAACCTCGAGGGCGACCCGAAGCCCCGCGACTACGAGGTGCGCTTCGCGGACGAGTGAGCGTGGTCGGGCAGGTCGGCGGGGCAGGTCGGTCGGGGCGCGGCTCGCTCGGCCCCTGTGGCGCGGCGCCACGGGGCGGCCCTCGTCCGCCGGCGTTTGACCGATCGATCGGTCAATCCGTCGACCCCGTCGTTGCGACCGCAGCCCACCAGTCCGCCGCCCTCGGACGCTCGCGCGATGGGTCGCGCCACGAGGGCGGACGCGGACCAGCACCACGAGACAGGCCGTGACGCGAGCACGAGACAGGCCGTGACGCGAGGCGGTGACGCTACCGGCTGCGGCCTGCATGCGATGTGGCGCGAGTGCGCCGTGTTCGGCCTAGGACGACGGCCCCGACCATGACCCCGGCCAGCACGACGACCGCCCCGGCGAGCCGCCGCACCCGGCGCCGCCGGGGTGTCGCCGTCTCCTCGGCCGGTGGCACCGCGGCGTCGGGGTAGGCCTCCTGCGCGCTCTCCACCGCCTCCGCGCGCTCGTCGTAGGCACGGTGGCTGACGAGCGTCGTCCGACCGTCGGGGGACACCCAGCGCCAGCGCCACGCGCCGTCGTCCTGGCGCCACAGCTCGACGGCGCCCTCGCGGGCGGAGCGGGGGCGCGGGCCGGTCACGCGCGGCCCTTCGCCCGGCGCCGCAGGCCGGCGCGCAGGTCCTTGCCGCCGAGCTCGAGAGTGTGGTCCAGATCGCTGCGGCGCAGCGACTCGGCCAGCCACCAGCCGAGGAGACCGGCGCCGAGCGGCAGGACGAAGACGAGGACGCGGAGCACGTCGCGGATCGCGGCGACCGTCCAGCCGGTCCACTGCACGATCAGCTCCTCCGAGCCGGCGACGAGCAGGACCGCGAGGAAGACCAGGGTCGCCGACGCGAGGGCGACGCGCAGCGGCGACTCGCGCGGGCTGCCGGTGAGGTGGTGCGTCTCGCGGTCGCCGGTCCAGCGTCGGTCCAGCCACGGCCAGAGATAGAGCCCGCCGAAGATGAGCAGCGGCAGGACGACGCCGCACCAGAACTGGTTGGGCACCAGGAAGCCGAAGACGTGGAACTCCACGGGCGGGAAGAGCCGGAGGGCGCCCTCGATCCAGAGGATGTACCAGTCGGCGACGGAGGGGGCCGTGATGGTCGCGGGGTCGTTGTCGCCCCACGCCCAGACCGGGTTGATCTGGAGCAGCCCGCCGGCGAGCAGGACCGCGGCGAAGACGGCGGCGAGCAGGGACAGCGAGCGCAGGGCGTAGCCGGGCCAGACCCGGGAGCCGACGACGTTGGAGTTCCGTCGTCCCGGCCCGGGGAAGTGGGTGTGCTTCTGCCGGATCAGGATCGCCAGGTGGGCCGAGATCAGAACCGCCAGGATCGCCGGCACGAGCAGCACGTGGAGGAGGTAGAGCCGCTGGATGATCTCCTGCCCGGGGAACTCGCCGTCGAAGACGAGGAAGGCGAGCCAGCTCCCGACGACCGGGATCGAGAGCGCGATCGCGTTGAAGATGCGCAGCCCGGTGCCGGAGAGCAGGTCGTCGGGGAGCGAGTAGCCGGCGTACGCGTTGAAGATCCCCAGGATCAGCATCGTGATGCCGATCGTCCAGTTGAGCTCCCGCGGCCGGCGGAAAGAGCCGGTGAGGAAGATCCGGCACAGGTGCACCACGATCGAGGCGATGAACAGGTGCGCGGCCCAGTGGTGCGCCTGCCGGACCAGGAGGCCGCCGCGGACGTCCCAGCTGAGGTGGACGGTCGAGGCGTACGCCGCCGAGACCGCCTGGCCCTCCATCGGGCGGTAGTGGCCGTGGTAGATCACCATCGCGGAGCTCGGCTCGAAGAAGAGCGCCAGATAGATCCCGCTGACCACGAGGAAGAGGAAGCTGTAGAGCGCGATCTCGCCCATCATGAACGTCCAGTGGTCCGGGAAGACCTTGGCGAGGACGCTGCGGCCTGTCGAGGCGAACCCGAGCCGCTCGTCGAGCTTCCGCATCGGTCGCGGCCGGGGCAGGAGCGAGACCATCAGTGGTTCCCCCATCCCGGACCGACCGGCCCGCTGAAGTCGCCCCGCGCGACCAGGTAGCCGCTCGCGTCGGTGTCGAGCGGCAGCTGCGGCAGCGGGTGCGGGGCCGGTCCCTCGATCGGTCGGGCGCCGTCGGTCACGTCGAAGACCGAGTGGTGGCACGGGCACATCAGCTGGTGGGACGTGTCGGTGTAGAGCCCGACCGGGCAGCCGGCATGGGTGCACAGCTTGGAGTAGGCGACCACGCCGTCGACGACCCAGTCGGCGCGGCCGGCCGGGAGCCGCAGGTCGTTCGGCGGGACGCGGACCAGCATCGTGGTGGTGTCGACGTGCTCGCGTGGATCGAGCCCTTCGGGGAAGGCCGTGACGGTGCCGCCCATGGCGAGGTCGTCGGGCCGGATCGGCTCGCCCTCCTCGGTGACGAGACGGGTGCCGGCCCGCCACGGCGTGTGCTCGAGGACGTCGTCGGGGTCGGTGCCCATCGCCGGCATGAGCGACCTCAGCGGGAGGATCGTGGCACCGCCGATCGCGGCCACCGCCGTGCCGAGCGCGCCCCACAGCACCCGCGAACGTGGGACGGGCTGCTCGGTGAGGGCCCGCCGGAAGGCGTCGTACTGGCCCTGCGGCGTCGGCCCGACCGCCCGCTCCTCGACGTAGTCGGGCTCGCCGGCGTCGATGAGCGAGGACCAGCGCGCGAGACCGAGCGCCAGGAACGCGAACGAGCCGCCCAGGCAGCCGCCGAGCGCCGCGTTGCCGAGCCCGAGGACGTAGCTGGCGGCGAACCCGGCCGCCCCGAGCGCGCTGAGGAGGAACGCCGCGACCACCAAGCGCGGCGCCCGGTCGGGGCGCGTCATCGCTCCTCCTGCTCAGAGCGCTCGGGCGCGCGCCGACCGAGGAGCCGGATGATGACCACCAGGCACGGCAGCAGCACGAACAGGGCGACCAGGCCCTCGATGATCGGGCCGTACTGGTCGAGGCCGGCGCCGCCGCGGTCCTGCGGCGAGCCGAGCTGGTGGACGTAGGCCACGATGTCGTCGACCTGCTTCTGGTCCAGCTGCTTGTCGGAGAACGGCGGCATCGGTCCCGGGCCGACCCGCACCGCCTCGGCGACCTGGCGCTTCGCGGTGTGCCACAGCTCGGGGGCGGGTTGGCCGCCGCTGACGATCGTGCCGGTGCCGCTGGCGGAGTGGCAGGCGGCGCAGTTCTCCAAGAAGAGCTTGCGGCCGGCGACGGCGTCGCCGGAGGCGAGGGCAGGCACACCGGGGCCGTTGCCGAGGCTGCCGACGTAGGCCACCAGGGCGGAGATGGTCGCGTCGTCGTACGCCGGCGGGCCGGAGCGGACGTCCTGGTCGGGGGAGTCGAGGGGCATCCGGCCGGTGCTGAGGTAGAAGTCCGCGGCCTCGGCGCCGACGTCGGTGAGCGAGGGGCCGTCGTGGGTCCCGGTGCCGTTGGTGCCGTGGCACCACGCGCAGTCGCGCAGGAACACCTGGCGCCCGCTGCTGGGGCTCGGGTCGCCCGAGGCCGCGCGCGGGACGGCGGAGCCGGCTCCCGAGCCGTGGGCGGCGGTGAGCGCCAGCACGGCGGCGGCGAGCAGCACGGCGGCCGCGGCGAGGAGCCGCGGTCGCAGGGAGGACGAGTGGGGCCGTTCCGTCATGTCACCTCAGCGTGTAGAGGTAGGCGGTGATGTCGGCGGCGTCCTGTGGGGTCACCCCGAGGTCGGGCATCGCCGTCCCGGGCTCGATGGCCTGCGGGTTCTCGATCCAGCGGTGCAGGTTCGCCTCGGTGTTGGGCAGCTTGCCGGCGATGTAGCTGCGACGGGCGAAGTCGGTCAGCGGAGGTCCGACGAGGCCGTCGGCGTCGGCGACGCCGGGAACGGTGTGGCAGGTCGAGCAGCCGTACGACGAGATCAGCTGCGCCCCACGGCCCGGGTCGCCCGAGCGGGCGACCTGCGGCGGGGCGGCGTCACGCTCGGAGTCACCGCAGGAGGCGAGCACGACCGCCGCCACGGAGACGGCCAGCCAGCCGGCCGTGGCGCACAGGACGGTTCGGGTCCGGGTCCGTGGACGGGTGGTCATCTCACCTCCAGGTGTGCCGGGCGGGCGTCGGACGGCAGCGTGCTGCCGACATCCACCTCCCCGTCACCGCCCTGCAACTCGCTCAGCCAGCGCGCGAACAGCGCGATGGCGACGGCGAGGTAGACCAGGTCGAGCGGTACCCACATCACGATCCCGGCGATCCGCTGGTCGAGCAGCGGGTCCACGCCGGTGGCGCGCGCGTGGGCCGCCTGGAGCGGATAGAGCGGGTGGTCGGCGAAGGTGAGCACGGCGCCGAGCGCCGCCCCCGGCGGGACGGCAGCGGCGACGTACGCCGCGGCGGCGATGCCGCGCCCCGGCGTCCGCACCAGGTGGACGAGCCGCGCCCAGAAGAGCCAGCCGGTCAGCAGGAACGTGGCGTGCTCGAGCACGTGGACACCGGGCGAGCGGACCGCCGCGTCGTACGCCGCCGGGAGGTGCCACACCCACAGTCCGGCCACGCTCAGCAGCCAGCCGAGCGGGGTCGCGAGCGTGCGTCCCGGGACCCGCCGGGCGGTGGCGACGAGGGGGCGGCGTACACCGGGCGCGAGACCGGCGAGCAGCACCTGCCCCGGGGAGCCGACGGCCAGGAGCGGGGCGACGACCACCAGGATCACGAGGTGCTGGGCCATGTGGGTGGAGAGCCGGTTCTCCAGCGTGTCGCCGAGCGGCGGGACGCTGACGGCGACCAGCAGGACGACCCCAGCGATGACGGCGGGCGCCCGGGTGCGCTGCTGGCGTCGTCCCTGTGGATGGTCGAGCACCTCCCACAGCCCGACGGCATACCAGCAGCCGAGCACGACGAGGACGCCCGCGATCGCGAGCGTCGGACCCAGTCCGCCGCCGGTGCCGGTGAGGTGCAGGAGCGTCATGCGCACGCCTCCAGCACCGTGAGGGCGATGCCGCCGCCGGTGATGGCGGCGAGGGACATCAGCGAGAGGAACCAGCCCAGGACGAGCAGCAGCGAGACCCGCTCGGTCGCGAGGCCGTCGCCCTCCGAGCGCTCGCGGAGACGACGGCGGCGCCGCGTGACGAGCGCGCAGGCGCCGACCGCGCCGAGCGCCACGAGCCACGGCACGAGCGTGCCGAGCCAGACCGTCAGGCGGGCGCCGTCACCGAGGGACCCGCCGTGGAGCAGGACGCCCGACGACGAGGGCGCCAGGCAGGCCAGCTCGGAGACGCTCCAGGCGGTCCCCAGATGGACGGCCCAGGCCGCGGGGCCGCCGGCGACACCGAACCAGAGCAGCAGCGGCGGGATCCGGCCGGCCCTGCTCGCCCGGCCGGTGGCGGTGGTGGTCCTCTCCTGCGTGCGCATCGCCGGCCCCTAGAGCGTCGGGGAGAGGTAGACGGTCACGTACACCGCGAGCGCCACGACGCTCATGAAGTACCAGTACATCGCCACGAGCATGACCGGCCCGCGCGGGCGGGCCGCGGCCCGTCGTACGCCGAGGCTGGCGGCCAGGAAGGCGAGCATGCCGACGCCGATGACGACGTGCGCGGTGTGGAGCCCGGTGATCGCATAGAAGAGCGAGCCGTAGGCGTCCTTGCTCAGCGTCGACTCGGGCCACTCCGAGAGCCAGTCGAGGATCTGGAGCACGAGGAACGCGGCACCTCCGGCGAGCGCCCCGAGGGTGCCGAGCGCCGCGCCCGCCCGGGAGCGGCGCGCGGCGAGCCGCGAACCGAGCAGCATCGGCAGGCAGCTCACGACGAGCACCACGGTCGCGATCGTGGGCAGGGTCAGGTCGGGCGCCTTGTCACCGGTCGGCGGCCACGGCCCCTTCGCGGAGAACCGCAGGTAGAAGTAGCTGGCGAGGAAGGCCGCGAACGTCGCCGACTCGGTGGCGATGAAGAGCACCATAGCCCACCAGCCCGTCGAGCGGCCGACCGGCGCCTCGGGCGCGGCGGCGGACTCGACCAGGACCTCGTGCTCGGTGAGATCCGTCATCCGGCCTCCTCCTCGATCTCCTCGACGTCGGGGCGGTCCCACATCCAGTACGCCGCGATCGCGGCCACGAGCCCGAAGGCGACCGCCGAGGCGACGTACCAGCCGGCCATGAGGAAGACCACCGAGAGCGTCAGCGCGAGGGCGAGCCAGAGCGGCACCGGCGTGTCGCTCGGCATCGCCATCGGGCCCTCGACCCGGGCATCGAGCTCACTGGTGCGCAGCGCCTCATGCTTGTCCGTCATCGTGCGTACGCCGTCGTGGCGGTGCTCCACCATCGACGGCAGCGACTGCTCGTCCCACAGCGGGTTCAGGCTGTGCACGGTCGGCACGACGGGGAAGTTGTAGTCCTCCGGTGGCGACGCGGTCGCCCACTCGAGGGTGTTGCCGCCCCACGGGTCGTCGGGCGCCCACCGCTGCCGCAGCAGGCTCTCCACGAAGACCCCGAGCGTCAGCAGGAAGCCGGCGCCGAGCACGTAGGACCCGGCGGTGGAGAGCACGTTCCACACCGTCCAGCCGAGGCCGTCGTCATAGGTGTAGATCCGCCGTGGCATCCCGAGCAGTCCGGCCAGGTGCATGGGGAAGAAGGTGAGGTTGAAGCCGACGAAGACCACCGCGAAGCTCCACATGCCGGCCTTCTCGTGGAGCGAGCGGCCGGTCATCTTGGGCCACCAGTAGAAGAGCCCGGCGAGCATCGGCATCACCGCACCGCCGAAGAGGACGTAGTGGAAGTGCGCGACGACGAAGTAGGAGTCGGTGACCTGCTGGTCGAAGGGCACGACGGCGAACATCACCCCGGTGACGCCGCCGATCACGAAGGTGACGATGAAGCCGACGGCGTACAGCAGCGCCGTCGTCACCACGACGCGACCGCGCCACATCGTCGCCAGCCAGGCGAACATCTGGATCCCCGCAGGCAGGCTGATCGTCAGTGTCGCGGCGGCGAAGAAGCTCTGCGCGACGTCGGAGAGCCCCACCGCGAACATGTGGTGCACCCACACGCCGAAGGAGATGATCCCGGTCGCGACCGTGGCGAGCACGACGAAGGAGTACGCCGCGATCGGCCGCCGCGCGAAGGTGGGGATGACCGAGGAGATGATCCCCATCGCCGGCAGCACGATGATGTAGACGTCGGGGTGGCCGAAGAGCCAGAACAGGTGCTGCCACAAGATCGTGTCGCCGCCACCGGACTCCACGAAGAACTGGGTGTGGAACCGCAGGTCCATGAAGAGCATCACGTTGGCGACGTCGAGCGGGGGCAGCGCGAAGAGCAGCATGAAGGACTGGGTGACGATCGCCCACACGAAGACCGGGACCCGGGCCAGGGTCATGCCCGGGGCGCGCATCTTGAGGGCGGTCACGATGAGGTTGATCGACCCGACCGTGCTCGACACGGCGAGGAAGAGCAGCCCGAGCGCGTAGAACTCCAGCCCGTGTGTGGACGAGAACCGATCGGAGAGCGGCACGTAGGCGAACCAGCCGGCGTCGGGGGCCATCCCGAGCGGCAGGCTCGCGAACATGAAGAGCCCGGAGAAGAGGAAGATCCAGTAGCTCAGCGCGTTGAGCCGTGGGAAGGCCATGTCGCGGGTGCCGACCATGAGCGGCAGGAAGAAGTTCCCGAAGCCGCTGTTCATCGGGGTGGCGAAGAAGAAGATCATCGCCGTGCCGTGGAGGCTGAAGAGCTGGTTGTAGGTCTCCGCGCTCACCACGCCGTTGTTGGGCGAGCCCAGCTGGGTCCGCATCACCAGCGCCTGGATCCCGGCGAGCATGAAGAAGAAGCCCGCGGTGACGAGGTAGCGGCGACCGATCCGCTTGTGGTTGACGGTCGTGAGGAAGCCCTTGAACCCGGGCTCCTCCTCCCACACCTCGCGGAGACGGTCGCCGACGGCGCCCTCGGCGACCGCGCGCTCGTGCAGCATCCCCGCGGCGGCGGCCTCCACGTCGCGCGGCCAGACGTCGCGGCCGGGCTCCACCTGCTCCGTCGTCATCGCTGGCTCATCTCGGCTCTCACTCCAGGCTCTCGAGGTAGGCGATCACGGCGGTCAGGTCCCGGGGGGAGAGAGGCTGCGGCGGCATCTTGTTGCCGGGCTTGATCTGCTGGGAGTTCGCGATCCAGCCGCCCAGGTGGCCGCGGTCGTTGGGGATCGTCTCCGCCGCCAGCTTCGCCCGGGTGGCGAGATGGGTGAGGTCGGGGCCGACCTGCCCGTCCGCCGGCGTGCCGCGGACGGTGTGACAGGTCGCGCAGCTGCCGGAGGTGAAGACGTCGTACCCCTTCTTCTGCGCGGCGGTGGTCGGGGTCCGCGCCGGCGACGACTGGCCCTGGAGCCAGCTGCGGAAGTCGGCCTCGGGCTGGGCCACGACCGAGAACGCCATGTGGGCGTGCTGGACGCCGCAGTACTCCGCGCACTGGCCGCGGTAGGTGCCGGCGTCGTCGACGGTGAGCCAGGTGTCGTTCGTGTGGCCGGGGATGAGGTCGAGCTTCGGCATCACCGCCGGGACCCAGAAGCTGTGGATCACGTCCGCGGAGGTGAGCCGCAGCTCGACCGGCGTCCCGACCGGGACATGGATCTCGTTGGCGGTGACGGCGCCGCTGTCGGGATAGCGCACCTCCCACCACCACTGGTGGCCGACGACGTCGATGGTGATCGCCGCGGGGCGTGACGGCTTCGCCACCTTCGCGATCCCGACGATGCTGAGGGCGAAGGTGGCGGCGAGCACGAGCGCCGGGATGACGACGCCGAACGTCAAGACGATGCCCTTGGCCTCACCGCCGTGGACCGTGGCCCTGCGGCGGGCGACGACCGCGCCGACCGCGAGGGCGATGACGACGACGCAGACGAACGCGGCGACGGCGAACAGGATCCACCAGGCGGTGGTGGTGAAATCCGACTTGGGACCGACCGGGCTGAACGTCGAGTGGTCCTCGGCCCCGATGCGGCTCACTGCGTCCCACCTTCCGCTTCCACCCATGTCCGCACGCGCGGACCCACCTGCCTCCGGCGGGCTGTCGGTACCACGAGAGCCGTCTCGGGAAACGTCGCCGTCCCTGGCGGGGATGGAAGCGGCGGTGACGGGGAACCGGGATCCCACGATCTTGCCGGCCTCCGAAGGAGATGACGCGTCGATGGTGCGTTCGTGGGCTTCCCGCGCAGGCGCTCGACTGGGGCTCGCGGCCGTCGTGGTCGCGGTGGTGGCGGTGCCACTGGCGCTGGTGGTCGCGCCGCGCGCCGCGATCCAGGGCGAGCCGCAGCGGCTGATGTATGCGCACGTCCCGGCGGCGTGGACCGCCTTCGCGGCGTTCGGGTGCGTGGCGCTGTGCAGCGTCGCCGTGCTGCTGCGCCGCCGTGGACCGTACGACGCCGTGGCGCGCGCCGCGGCCGAGCTGGGTGTCGCGATGACGGCGCTCGCGATCGCCGAGGGGAGCGTGTGGGGCCACTCCGCCTGGGGCGTGTGGTGGGCGTGGGACCCGCGCCTGGTCAGCACCGCGCTGCTGTTGGTCAGCTATGTGGCCTACCTGGCGCTACGCTCGCTGCCCGGTGACCCCGAGCGCGTCCACCGTCGAGCCGCGGTGGCCGGCCTCGTGTTCGCCGTCGAGGTGCCGGTCGCGCACTTCTCGGTGTTGTGGTGGCGGACGCTCCACCAGCCGCCCACGGTCCTGCGGCCCAGCCTGTCGCCGCCGATCGCCCCGCTGATGCTGTTGGCACTGCTGACGAGCGTGGCGGCGTTCACGCTGGCCGGCGCGTGGTACGTCCGGCGGCGCGTCCTCCAGCTCGGCGACCGCGCGACCTCGAGCGGGGTCGTCGACCACCGCGGTGTCGCCGCGGGCTCGGCCCGCATCATCGCGGACCCGGACAGCATGACGCCGGCATCGACGACCCACGAGCCGACCACGGCCGAGGAGACCCGGGCATGACCGGGTGGACGGTGGTCGCGGTGGGCTACCTGCTCGCCATGGTCGTCTGGGCGGCCCTGGCCTGGACGGTGCTGCGGAGGCGGCCGTGACGGCGCTGAGGATCCCGCGGGGCTGGCGCGCCCGGCTGCCGCTGCTCGTCCTCGTGCTCGCAGTGGTGGTCGCTGTCTCGCTGCTGGCGACGGCCGGGGCGGAGGGCACGCTCACCTACTACCGCACCCCCAGCGAGCTGCTCGCCGCGCCGAGCAGCCACCAGGTCCGGCTTGGCGGCCTCGTCGTCGACGGCTCCATCCACCGCCACGACGGGACGGTGCGGTTCGCGCTCACCGACGGCAAGCAGCAGGTCGAGGTCGTCAGCCGGACGGTCCCGCCCCAGACCTTCCGGGCGGGGCAGGGGGCCGTCGTCAACGGCACCCTGGACGACCGTGGCGTCTTCGAGGCGCGCTCGGTCGTCGTACGCCACGACAACCAGTACGAGCCGTCCGAGATGCTCGACCACTGACCCGCCGGTGACCCGACCATGACCCTGATCTCCGCGATCGGCCTGTTCTTCCTGGCGCTGGCCTGCTGCGCCTCCTTCTCGACGGCGGTCGTCGCGGCCTGGGCGGGCCTGTCCGGCCGGCCCGAGCCGCTCACCCGGTGGGGCGCGCTCGCGACGCTGGTGGGCGCGGCGGGCAGCGTGCTGACGCTGGAATGGGCCCTGGTCACGCACGACTTCGCGGTGCGGTTCGTCGCCGAGAACGGCAGCCGCTCGACACCGCTCTATTACACGCTCACCAGTCTCTGGTCGGCGCACGACGGCTCGCTGCTGCTGTGGTGCCTCGTCATCGCCGGCTACCTCGCGTTCCTGTGCCGACGCATGCGGGGGCCGCTGCACGCCTGGGCGGTCTGCGTCGTCGCTGCCGCGACGGCGTTCTTCTGCTGCCTCGCCTTCGCCACCGGCGGCGTCTTCGACCACGTCGACCCCGTGCTGCACGACGGTCCGGGTCCGACGCCGCTGCTGCAGAGCAACCCGGCGATGGGCATCCACCCGCCGCTGCTCTACCTCGGCCTCGTCGGGCTCGTCGTCCCGTTCGCCTACGCCGTCGCCGGGCTCGTCACCGGGCGGGTCGGCCGGGACTGGCGGCAGGCGGTGGCGGGTCCGCTCCGGTTCGCGTGGGTCGCGCTCACCGCCGGGATCGTGCTCGGTGCCTGGTGGTCGTACGCCGTCCTCGGCTGGGGTGGCTACTGGTCCTGGGACCCGGTCGAGAACTCCTCGCTCATGCCGTGGCTCCTCGCCACCGCGCTGCTGCACGGGCTCATGGTCCAGCGACGCACCGGTGCGTTGCCGGTCTGGAACCTCTCGCTCGCCATCGGTGCCTTCCTGCTGGCGGCCACCGGTGTCCTGCTGACCCGGTCGGGGGTCGTCGCGAGCGTGCACTCGTTCGCCGACTCCGGCATCGGGCCCGTGCTGCTCGGCTTCCTGGTGGCGCTCGTCGTCGGGGTCGTGGCGCTCGTCGTGCTCCGGGTCGGCCGACTGGCCCCACCGCGGTCGGTCGGGACACCGGCGAGCCGCGGGGGAGCGCTGCTCGCCGGCAACCTCGTCCTCGTCGCGCTCTGCGCGACGGTGCTGCTCGGGACCGTCCTTCCGGTGCTCGCCGAGGCGGCGGGCAGGGGCCAGGTCTCGGTCGGGCCGCCCTACTACGACCGGATGGCCGTCCCGGCGGTCCTGGTCCTGCTGCTGCTCATGGTCGTCGGCCCGTTGCTGCGCTGGCGGCCCGAGGGCCGCGACGACCTTGCCCGCGCCGTACGACGGCTGGCGGTGCCGCTCGCGGTCGGTGTGGCCGTGGTGGTCGTCGTACGCCTGACCGGGCACGGCGGCACCGCGGCCCTCCTCGTCTTCGGCCTCGCCGGTCTGCTCGTCACCAGCGCGGTCGTCGAGAGCGTCGGCGACCTGCGCCGCCGGCCCGCCGGCCGGGGACCGACGAGCTGGCTGCGACGGCACCGCCGGACCCTCGCTGGCCGGCTCGCGCACGTCGCCTTCGTCGTGGTCGCGGTCGGGGTGGCCGGGTCGAGCGCCTACGCCTCGGTGGGCGAGGTCACCCTCCACCGCGGGCGGACGACGGACGTCGCCGGTGTGGCGGTCCGCCTCGACGGTGTCGCACGCAGCACCGAGGGAGGTGTGAGGCAGACCCGTGCCCGCCTGGACCTCGACGGCGAGGCCACGACAGCGGCGCTGCGCTACTTCCCGACCCACGAGACGACGGTGGCGGCGCCCGCGATCCTGAGCGGCCTCGGCGGTGACCGCTATGTCACCCTGCTCGCGGCGGAGCAGTCGGGCACGACGGCCACCATCCGGCTCGCGGTCAACCCGATGGTCTCCTGGATCTGGGCCGGCGGCGCTCTGCTGGTCCTCGGCGGGATCCTCGGCGCTCGTCGCCCGCGCCGTCGCCCGGCCGACGAGCCCGTGGCCGACAGCCCCGAAGCGCCCGACGCGCTCCTCCCCGAGCCGGCAGGTGCGCCATGAACGGTGCTCACGGACTGTTCGGGCACGGGCTCGGTCGGCGGCGGACGTGGTGGCGCCGGCTGGTGCGCCCGCGGCTGGTGCTCGGCGTCGCCGGAGTGGTCGCGCTGATCGCGGTGGCGGACCTCCTCGGGGCGCTGCACGGGCGGTCGGCGGGCGACGGCGCGGACGCGGGCGCCGCCTCACCGCTGATCGGCCGGCACGCGCCGGCTCTGAGCGGACCGACCGTCGCCGGGACCGACTACCGCTGGCGGCCAGGACACGTCACGGTGGTCAACATCTGGGCCTCCTGGTGCGGCCCGTGCCGCGACGAGCTGCCGCTGATCGCCCGCTTCGCCCGGACCTCGTCGCCGCAGGGCGTCCGCGTCGTCACCATCGACAGCCGTGACGGCATCGACCCGGCCAAGGAGTTCCTCGCCAAGGTCGGCGCGCGCCACCTGCTCGCCATCCACGACCCCAACGGCCGGCTCGCCGTCTCCTGGGGAGCGACCGGCATCCCCGAGACGTTCGTCGTCGACGCGCACGGCGTCATCCGCGCCCATCGGATCGGCGAGGTCGACGCCGCCTGGCTCACCGACGAGGTCGGGCGATGGACGTGACCGTCCCCACCGGCCGTGGCCGACGCCGGCTCCGTCTGCTCCCGTACGCCGTCGGGCTGGTCGCCCTCGTCGTCCTCGTCCTCACCCTGCTCCCCGGCATGCCGGGGCTCCCGGGAACCGGCTCACCGTCGCTGGACGACCGGACCCAGGACGTCGCCGCGCGGCTGCGCTGTCCCACCTGCGTCGGGGAATCGGCCGCCGACTCGACCAGCCCGGTCGCCGAGAGCATGCGCAGCGAGGCCCGCCGCCAGCTCGCCCAGGGACGCAGCGAGGACCAGGTGGTGGCGTGGTTCCGGACCAGGTACGGCGCCGACATCGTGCTCGACCCGCAGCGCCGCGGCCTCGGCTGGGTGCTGTGGGCCGCGCCCCCGGTCGCCGCGCTCGCGGTCGTCGGCGGGATCGCCGGGCTCGTGGTCGTCCGGCGCCGCCGGCTCGCTGTCCGCGACGAGGCGCCCGATCGGGCCGACGCTGGGGCGGACACGGGGGCCGACGATGAGCCCGGCGGTGGGGCCGACGGCCCTGCGCTCGCGCTCCCGGCCGGCCGATTGGCCGTCGTCGTGACGGTCGCGGTCGGCGCGGCCGTCGCCGTACCCCTGCTCGTGCTGGGCGGACGCGGGGACGACGCCGCGGCCAGCGGCTCGGCAGCGCCGAACGACGCGACCTCGGAGGCCACATCGAGCCCGTCGAGCAGCCCGTCGAGCAGCACGGCGAGCAACACGGCGACCGACCCGGTGGCCCGGGCCTTCGCGCTGCTGCGCGCCGGCCGGCCCGCGGCGGCCGAGCGGCTGGTCCGCCCGGTGTCCCGCCGGCCGGGCGCGGACCGGCCGCTGGCCCTGCTCGTCCTCGGCCTCGCCCAGCGGGCCGAGGGCGACCCGGCCGCGACCGCCACCCTGCGCGCGTTCGTGGAGCGCTACCCGCACCACGCCGCCGCGGCCCAGGTACGCCGCCTGCTCGCGGCGTCGTGATCCCCGACGGCCTCGCGTGTGCGCGGGCCCGCGGTCGGGCACCTGACGAGACAGGAGAGGAGGCGGTCGTTGTCGATCCCGGTCCCCGAGCCGCTGCGGCAGTACGCCCTCCTCGCCGACGGCGAGCGTGGCGCGTTGGTCGGCCCGCGAGGCGAGATCGCCTTCCTGTGCGCGCCCTGCTGGCACGACGACGCCGTCTTCTCCTCCCTGCTCGGTGGCCCGGGTCACTACTCGGTGACACCGACCGGCGCGCGGTTCGTCTGGGGCGGCAGCTACGTTCCCGGCACGCTCGTATGGACCAGTCGCTGGGTGACGACCGGGGCGATCGTCGAGTCCCGCGAGGCGCTCGCGCTGCCGGCCGACCGTGATCGCCTGGTCCTCCTCCGTCGCCTCCGCGTCCTCGACGGCCGGGCCCGCCTGAGCGTCACCCTGGACGCGCGCGCCGCCTTCGGGGCCGAGCCGATGTCCGAGTGCCGCCGTGACGGCGACGTGTGGCAGGCGCGCACGGGCGCCCTGCACCTGCGCTGGACGGGCGCCGGCGACGCCGCGGCCGACGACGACGGGGCGCTGCACGCCTGCCTCGACCTGGAGGCCGGGGCGGAGCGCGACCTCGTGCTCGAGATCGGCACGCGCGCGCCGTCCGGACCCACCCCCGATCCCGATCAGGCCTGGGCGAGCACGCTGCACGCCTGGGAGGAGGCGGTGCCACGGTTCGACGCGTCGGTCTCGCCGGAGGAGGTGCGGCACTCCTACGCCGTCCTGCACGGACTGACCTCGTCGACCGGCGCGATGGTGGCGGCGGCGACGACCTCGCTGCCCGAGCAGGCCGAGCAGGGGCGCAACTACGACTACCGCTTCGCCTGGGTCCGGGACCAGTGCCTCGTCGGTCAGGCGCTCGACGCCGCGGGCGGCGGTCCGCTCTTCGACGGCGCGGTCCGGTTCGTCACGGAGCGGCTGCTGGCCGACGGCGACCGGCTCTGCCCGGCGTACACCCTCACCGGCGACCGTGTCCCCAGGCCGCGGACCCTCGACCTGCCCGGCTATCCCGGGGGCGCGGACGTCCACGTCGGCAACCGCGTGCACGACCAGTTCCAGCTCGACATGTACGGCGAGGCGCTGGTGCTCCTCGCCGCCGCGGACGCGCGCGGGCGCCTGGACCGCGACGGCTGGGAGGCGGCGGAGATCGCCGCGGCGGCCGTCGCGCGGTACCGCCGGCGGCCCGACGCCGGGATCTGGGAGCTGGAGGAGCGGCACTGGACCCATTCCGGGCTGATGTGTGTCGCGGGCCTGCGTGCCCTCGCCGACCGGATGCCGCACGAGGACCGCGCCGACCAGTTGCGTCACCTGGCCGACGTCCTGCTGGCCGACGCCACGAGATGGGGAGTCCATCCCAGCGGTCGCTGGCAGCGCGCCCCCGACGAGCCGGGCGTCGACACGGCGCTGCTCGTCCCGGCGCTGCGCGGTGCGGTCCCGGCCGACGACCCGCGCAGCGTCGCCACCTGGCGGGCCGTGCTCGACGAGCTCACCGAGGACGGCTACGTCTACCGGTTCCGGGCCGGCGACCGCCCGCTCGGCGAGATGGAGGGCGCCTTCCTGCTCTCCGGCTTCCAGCTGGCGCTGGCCACGGACCAGCAGGGCGACCGCGCCCTCGCGCTCCGATTCTTCGAGCGCAACCGCGGCGCCCTCGGCCCGCCGGGGCTGTTCACCGAGGAGTACGACGTCACGCAGCGTCAGCTGCGCGGCAACCTGCCGCAGGCCTTCGTCCACGGCCTGCTGATCGAGGCCGCCCACCGGCTCGCCGACCCCCAGGGTCGGCCCGGCGCGTGGCCGTGAGGAGAGGAGATGCGATGTCGCGACGGGTGGTCGTGATCACCGGTGCCAGCGGGGGAGTGGGGAGGGCGTGCGCCCGGGCGTTCGCGGCGCGCGGCGACGACGTCGCCCTGCTCGCGCGCGGCACGACCGGCCTGGAGGCCGCCCGCCGCGAGGTCGAGGAGGCCGGGTCGCGGGCCCTGGTCGTCCCGCTCGACGTCGCGGACGCCGAGGCGGTGGAGGCCGCCGCCGTACGCGTGGAGCGGGAGCTCGGGGAGATCGACGTCTGGGTCAACGCGGCGTTCGTCTCCGTCTTCGCCCGCTTCACCGACGTCCGGCCCGACGAGTACCAGCGGGTCACCGAGGTCACCTACCTCGGCTTCGTGAACGGCACCCGCGCGGCACTGCGCCGGATGCTGCCGCGCGACCGCGGCACGATCGTCCAGGTCGGCTCCGCGCTGGGCTACCGCGGCATCCCGCTCCAGGCCGCCTACTGCGCGGCGAAGCATGCCATCAAGGGCTTCCAGGAGTCGCTCCGCGCCGAGCTGCGCCACGACGGCAGCCGGGTCCGGGCCACGATGGTGTTGCTCCCGGCGGTCAACACGCCGCAGTTCTCCTGGGGCCTCTCGCGACTGCCGCGGCAGGCCCAGCCGGTGCCGCCGCACTACCAGCCGGAGGTGGCCGCCCGTGCCGTCGTGTACGCCGCCGCCCATCCGCGCCGCCGGGAGTACTGGGTCGGCCGCAGCACGGTCCTGAGCGTGCTGGGCGAGCGCGCCCTCCCCGGCCTCCTCGACGCCTACGTCGCCCGCACCGGGGTCGATTCCCAGCAGACCGCCGACCCGCGACCGCCCGACGCCCCGGTCAACCTGTGGGAGCCGGCCGACGGCCCCGACGGGCGCGATTTCGGCGCGCACGGCCTCTTCGACGCGAGCTCGGCCGGCCACTCGGCGCAGGCCTGGGCCAGCCGGCACCGCGGTCTGCTCGCCGGCGGACTGCTCGCGGCGGCGGGCGCGGTCGCGATGCGCGCGCGTCGGTGGTGATTGCCCCGGCGCCGGGTCGGGTACCACGCCTCGTGACCCTTCTCGATGCTCCGGACCGGATCCCCGACGCCGACCTGGAGCGGGCTCGGCATGCCCTGGAGGAGTACGTCGACGGTGAGGTCCGCTTCGACGCGGGCAGCCGGGCGGCGTACGCCACCGACGCGTCCAACTTCCGCCAGGTCCCGCTCGGCGTCGTCGTGCCGCGCACCATCGAGGCCGCGGTCGAGGCGGTGCGCATCTGCCGCGAGCACGGCCTGCCGCTGGTCTCCCGCGGCGGCGGCACGAGCCTCGCGGGACAGTGCACCAACGCCGCCGTGGTCCTCGACTTCTCGAAGTACTGCCACCGGGTCGTCTCCGTCGACGCCGAGCGCCGCCGCTGCGTCGTCGAGCCCGGCATCGTCCTCGACGACCTGAACCGGCAGCTCGCCTCCACCGGCCTGCGCTTCGGCCCGGAGCCGGCGACCCACCAGAACTGCACCCTCGGCGGGATGATCGGCAACAACTCCTGCGGGGCGACGGCGCAGCGCACCGGCAAGGTCGTCGACAACATCGCGAGCCTCGACGTCCTCCTCTACGACGGCACCCGGTTCACCTGCGGACCGACCGACGACGCGGCGTACGCCGAGATCGCCCGCGGCGACGACCGCCGGGCGGAGATCCACCGTGCGCTCCGGGGATTGCGCGACGCGCACGCCGACCTGGTGCGGGAGCGCTACCCGGACATCCCGCGGCGGGTCTCGGGCTACAACCTCGACTCGCTCCTGCCCGAGCACGGCTTCGACCTGGCCGGGATGCTGGTCGGCAGCGAGGCCACCCTGGTGACCGTCCTCCACGCCGAGCTCGAGCTCGTGCCGGTGGTGAAGGAGCGGACGCTGGTCGTGCTCGGCTTCCGCGACATCGCGACCGCGGCCGACGCCGTCCCGCCGATCGTCGAGCACGAGCCGATCGCGCTCGAGGGCGTGGACCGCTACCTGGTGCGCGACGAGCAGATCAAGGGGATGAACCCCCAGGGCCTCGACGAGCTGCCGGAGGGCACCGGCTTCCTCATGGTGCAGTTCGGCGGCGACACGGTCGAGGAGGCCGACCGGCGGGCGCACGCGATGCTCGACGCGCTCGGCGAGACCCAGCACTCGCCCGAGGTGGTCTTCTTCGACGACCCGGACCGTGAGCATGAGCTCTGGCAGGTCCGCGAGGCGGGGCTCGGAGCCACCGCGCACGTGCCGCACAAGCCGGACACGTTCGAGGGCTGGGAGGACTCCGCCGTGCCGGTCGAGCGGCTCGGCGACTACCTGCGCGACCTGCGCGGGCTCTACGAGGAGTTCGGCTACGCCTCCGACACCGGACCCGCGCTCTACGGCCACTTCGGCCAGGGCTGCGTCCACACCCGGATCCCGTTCGACCTCTACTC
>NZ_JBFPJR010000003.1:0-188365 GCF_040838215.1 Nocardioides eburneus
GCCGGGGGGTGGGGCCGCCCGGCCGTCGGGGCGGCCCCTCCACGCACGAGAGGGCTCAGGAGAGCGCCGAGCCCTTCCGGTAGCTCGCCCAGCTCATGTTCCAGTCTCCGTAGCCGTTGCTGAACTCCATCGAGCGGTCCGTGCCGGTGGTCTCGACGACGTCACCGCGCCGGCTCATGTGATAGAGCCAGTCGGCATTGGCCGTGCTCATGCCGGTGCAGCCGTGCGAGACGTTCGCGTAGCCCTGGCTGCCCACCGACCAGGGCGCGGCGTGCAGGAACTCACCGGAATACGTCATCCGCATCGCCCATTGGACGTCGTCGATGTCGTAGTAGTTCGGGTCGTTCTTGCCGATGCCGATGGTCTCGGAGTTCATCCGCTTGACCGGAAACTTCTCGATGATGACCTTGACACCGCTGCGCGTGGTGAAGCCCGGCTTCCCGGTGGTGACCGGGATCGTCCGGAGCAGCTTGCCGTTGGAGAAGACCTTCATCTGGTCGGTCTGCGCGTTGACGCGGTAGATGTGGGCGTCGCCGACGTGGAAGGAGACGTCACGGTCCTCCTGGCCGTAGATGCCCCCACCGGCGGCGACGCTGTTCACGTCGACCTTCACGTCGACCTTGGTGCCGGCCTTCCAGTAGGTCTTCGGCCGCCAGTGCGCCTCCTTGTCGCTCAGCCAGTACCAACTGCCGGGCTGGGACGGCGTCGAGGTGACGTGCATGTGCTTCTCGAAGCTCGCCTTGTTGGTGACCGGAACGTCGAAGGTGACGATCACGGGCATCCCGACACCGACGGTCTCACCGTTGAGCGGCGCGACCGACGGGTAGGTCTGCTCGTCGAGGGTGAGCGCCTTGGTCGCGAACCTCGAGCGGTTCTTCGCGACCTTGCCGTCGGTGTCGACCGCCGTGCTGGCGATGGTGTACGTCGTCCCCGGCTCGAGCAGCTGCGAGGCGGTCCACGTCGTACGGTCGGCCGAGAGCTTGCCGGCGATGCGCGCGCCCTTCGCGGCCGAGACGACGACATCCTCGAACGTGCCGTTCTTCGCGGTGAGCGTGACGACCTTGTCCACAGCGACATCGTGGGCGCCGCGCTTGACGTTGGCGCGCACCGAGACGGCAGGCACCGCGGGAGACGCGCTGGTGGTGGCATCGGCGTCGCCTGCGGAGCCGACCGCCGCGGGACCGGCGTCGGGCGAACCCGATCCGGCGGCGCCGCAGCCGCTCAGCGCGAGCGCCGCGGACACCGCGACGACGAGCGCAGCGGCACGTCCGGATCGGCGCGCCGAGGTGGGCACGTGGCGTCGAGGACGGCGGACCAAGGTCATGGCGAAGACTCCAAACAGGAACAAGGGCGGGCCGCCCCCCGTCGGTCGGCCCCGCCCTAGGTTAACTGGTGACACCCCTGAGACGCCGAACCCCGCGCTCCGGTTGCCTCCGGATTGCGCGGGGTTCGGGTGATGCGACTGTTCTCTTGACGTCGTCCGGTGCGTGTTATCGCCAGGCGTGGACGCGAAGGCGACCTCCAAGCGAAGCGGGTCGTCGAGCGGCCGCAACGCAGCGAGAGCGCGTGTCGGGCGGCGTCAGTGCTTGAACTCGCCTCGGTAGTACTCAAGGTTCCAGCCGGCGAGGGCGATGAAGCCGACGACGGCGGCGATGATGAGCAGCCACCAGGCAGCCATCGCGACGGCGAAGACGCTCAGCGACAGCGTGAGCGCCGTCCACAGCGGCCACCAGGAGTACGGCGGGAAGAAGCCGAGCTCGCCGGCGCCGTCGGCGATCTCGCCGTCCTGACGGTCCTCGGGACGCGGGTCCATCCGCTTCGCGTGGAAGCCGAGGTAGAGCGAGATCATCAGCACCAGCAGCGTACACATGGTGAGCGCCGAGGTGCCGGTCCAGTCACCGCCGTGCTCACTCGCCGCCGTGACGAACCAGTACGCCGGCGTGGCGAGCGCGAAGAACACGGTGCAGGACACGAACATCCAGGCTTCGGACTTCATCGGGCTCAGCCCTCCTTACCGTGAGAGCCGCGGGCGGCGGCGACCTCTGCGTCAGGGCCCAGTTCGAGGGCCGCGATCTCGGGGTGGTGCAGGTCGAAGGCCGGGGACTCCGAGCGGATCCGCGGGATGCTGTGGAAGTTGTGGCGCGGCGGCGGGCACGAGGTGGCCCACTCCAGCGACCGGCCCCAGCCCCACGGGTCGTCCACGGTGACCTTCGGCGCACGACGCGAGATGTAGACGTTGTAGAAGAACGGCAGCATCGAGAGGCTCAGCAGGAACGCACCCACGGTCGAGACCTGGTTGAGCGTGGTGAAGCCGTCGGAGGGCAGGTAGTCGGCGATACGACGCTGCATGCCCTCGACGCCCAGCCAGTGCTGCACGAGGAACGTGGTGTGGAAGCCGATGAACAGCAGCCAGAAGTGGACCTTGCCGAGACGCTCGTTCAGCATCCGCCCGGTCATCTTCGGCCACCAGTAGTAGAAGCCGGCGAACATCGCGAACACGACCGTGCCGAAGACGACGTAGTGGAAGTGGGCCACGACGAAGTAGGAGTCGGACACGTGGAAGTCGAGCGGCGGGCTCGCCAGGATGATGCCGGTCAGACCGCCGAAGAGGAAGGTCGTGAGGAAGCCGATCGTCCACAGCATCGGAGTGTCGAAGCTGATCGACCCGCCCCACATGGTGCCGATCCAGTTGAAGAACTTCACGCCGGTCGGCACAGCGATCAGGAACGTCATGCCGGAGAAGAACGGCAGGTCCACGGCGCCGGTGACGAACATGTGGTGGGCCCACACGGCCACCGAGAGGACCGCGATGCCGAGGGTGGCGCCGACCAGGCCGACGTACCCGAAGACGGGCTTGCGGCTGAAGACCGGCAGGATCTCGGTCACGATGCCGAAGAACGGCAGCGCGATGATGTAGACCTCGGGGTGACCGAAGAACCAGAACAGGTGCTGCCACAGGATCGGGCCGCCGTGGGCGGCGTCGAAGACGTGGCTGCCGAACTGGCGGTCGGACTCGAGCATGAGCAGGGCGCCCGCGAGCACCGGGAACGCGATCAGGACCAGCAGCGAGGTGACGAGCGTGTTCCAGACGAAGATCGGCATCCGGAACATCGTCATGCCGGGCGCGCGCATGCAGATGATCGTGGTGATGAAGTTGACCGCACCGAGGATCGTGCCCAGACCGGCCATGTAGAGACCCATGATCCACAGGTCACCACCCGCGCCCGGGGAGTACTGCGCGGTGGAGAGCGGGGTGTAGGCGAACCAGCCGAAGTCGGCCGCACCGTTCGGGGTGAAGAAGCCGGAGGCCGCGATCAGGCCGCCGAACAGGAACAGCCAGTAGCTGAACATGTTGAGCCGCGGGAACGCCACGTCGGGCGAGCCGATCTGCAGCGGCATGATCACGTTGCCGAAGCCGAAGAACAGCGGGGTCGCGAACAGCAGCAGCATGATCGTGCCGTGCATGGTGAAGAGCTGGTTGTAGAGCTCGTCGTTGACGATCTGCTGGCCGGGGAACGCAAGCTCCGAGCGGATCAGCAGCGCCATGACGCCACCGACCAGGAACCAAGCGAACGAGGTCGTGAGATACATCTTGCCGATCAGCTTGTGATCGGTGGTGGTCAGGAGGCGGTAGACCTGCTGGCCCAGAGGCTTGCGGCTCCCCACCGTGGTGGTGGGGCTCGCAGCGGTGGCGGTCACTTGGACTCTCCCTCGCTTCCATCAGCGTTCAGATCGGCGGGCAGCGTGGACTTGCCGCCACCGAGGACGGGGGCACCCTTGGACTCGAAGCCCTTGGCCTGGAGCGCCTTGACGTACTGGTCGTAGTCGCTGGGGCTGACGATCGCGACCTTGAAGATCATCCGCCCGTGGTAGAGACCGCACAGCTCGTAGCAGGCGCCGCGGAAGGTCGCGGACTGACCCGCCTTGACCGGCTTGAGGAGGTCCGTCCCGTTCGGGTCGAACGCCGCGGTCGCGGCCTTGGTGGTCACCGAGTAGTGGTTGACCCGGCCGGGGACGACGTCCATCTTCATGTCGAAGTCCGGAACGCCGAAGTCGTGGATGACGTCCGCGGAGTGCAGGTTGAAGCGGGTGGTCTCACCCGCCGGGAGCACCAGGACCGGGATGTGCGAGCCGGTGCCGGCGTCGAACGCGTAGTCCTGGTAGGGGTAGGTGTCGTCGGTAAGGTCCTGGTCGGCGTCGTTGTCGAGCTGGCCGATGCCGTAGTTGAAGGTCCACTGCCACTGCTGGCCGACGACCTCGATCACGTTGTCGGGGACGACGTCATCGTCGAGCACGGCGTTCTGCGTCTTGACGGTGTGGGAGAACAGCACGATCACCATCAGGACCGGCGCGATCGTGTAGAAGATCTCCAGCGGCAGGTTGTAGCGCGTCTGGAGCGGGATGTCGGTCTCGCTCCGGCGGCGGAACCGCCAGACCGCGTAGAAGATCAGTCCCCAGACGATGACGCCGGTGATCAGTGCGGCGATCCATGCGCCCTGCCACAGGTGCAGGATGTGCTCACCCTGCTCCGATCGCGGGTCGGGCATGCCGAGCCGCTTCGCCTCGCCGGAGCAGCCGCCCAACAGGACGGAGCCGGCGGCCAGCGTGGCCAGCAGAGCGCCGCGTCGCGCGCGAGTGCCGACCGGACGTGTCCGGCCGGCTGCTGGTGAGTGCAGTCCTGGCACGTGCAGACCCACTACGAGCCTCTCTCTCAAGCAATCACGGGATAAGCCGCAGACTATCGGAATGGTCGCCGGGGCGAGAGGGAGGGTCGGCCACTAACGTGGAGCCGTGACGAATGGCGCAGCGGAACGCCCGCAGCACGGCTACTCCTATCTCGACGCCGCCTCCTCCGAACCGCTCCATCCCGCGGCCCGTGACGTGCTGTTCGCCGCGCTCGAGCAGGGGTACGCCGACCCGCGCCGTCTCCACGGCCCGGCGCGCAACGCGCGTCTGCTGCTCGACAACGCGCGCGAGGTCGTCGCCCAGTCCCTCGGGGTTCGGCGCGACGAGGTGACGTTCACGCCGTCGGGCACGCACGCCGTGCACCTGGGGCTGCTCGGACTGGCCGAAGCACGCCGCCGGATCGGGCGCGTGGTCGTCCACTCCGCGGTCGAGCACCAGTCGGTCCACCATGCGGCGCAGTGGTGGGGCGAGCCGTCCGTCGTCGGCGTGGACCACCTCGGTCGCGTCGACCTCGCCTCGTTCGCCGCCGCGGCCGGGCAGGACGGTGTCGCCGTGGCTGCGCTTCAGAGCGCCAACCACGAGGTGGGCACCGACCAGCCCGTGGACGACCTGGGCCTGCCCGACGACGTGCCGCTCTTCGTCGACGCCTGCGCGTCGATGGGCCGCGATCCCCTCCCCCAGCGCTGGTCCGCGCTCGCCGGCTCCGCCCACAAGTGGGGCGGCCCGGCAGGGGTCGGGGTCCTGCTGGTGCGGAAGGGAACGCGCTGGCGCAGCCCGTTCCCCGGCGACGACCGCATCGACGAGCGCACCACCGGGTTCGAGAACGTCGCCGGGGCCCTCGCCGCTGCGGCAGCGTTGCAGGCCGTCGTCGCCGAGCGTGCGGAGGTCAATGCCCGGCAGCGCGAGCTCATCGACCTGGTGCGCGCCCGAGTGG
Source organism: Nocardioides eburneus (assembly GCF_040838215.1). Taxonomy (NCBI): domain Bacteria; kingdom Bacillati; phylum Actinomycetota; class Actinomycetes; order Propionibacteriales; family Nocardioidaceae; genus Nocardioides; species Nocardioides eburneus. The sequence continues at coordinate 5,621 of NZ_JBFPJR010000003.1, forward strand.
CCCACATCCCCGACGTCGACGTCGTCGGCGATCCGGACGACCGGCTCCCCCACCTGGTCACCTTCTCCTGCCTCTACGTCGACGGCGAGGCGCTCGTCACCGGGCTCGACCGGCTCGGGTTGGGCGTCGCGAGCGGCTCGGCCTGCACGGCCTCGACGCTGGAGCCGAGTCACGTCCTGGCGGCGATGGGAGCGCTCACCCACGGCAACGTCCGGCTCGCGCTCACGCGCGACACGACTCGCGCCGAGGTCGAGCGGCTCCTCGACGCCCTGCCCGAGGTCGTCGCCAAGATCCGTGCGGAGGCCGGATTGTGACCGCGCCGGCCCACACGCTGGACTGCCGCGGCAAGGCCTGCCCCCTGCCGGTCATCGAGCTCGGGCGCCACATCGGGGACGTCGAGGTCGGCCAGCTCATCGCGGTCGCCGCCACCGACCCGGCCGCCCGCGTCGACGTGCCCGCCTGGGCGCGGATGCGCGGCCAGGGGTACGTCGGCGAGGAGACCGCCGACGACGGCGTACCGCTCTATGTCGTGCGGCGCCTGAGCTGACGCCCGCGGTTGTGAGTGTCAGCGTGGCCTATGGCCCTCGCTGACACTCACAACCCGAGCCCGCCGGCTCAGCGCGGCAGGTGGGGGGCCACCTGGTCGGCCGCGTCGTCGCCGTACGACTCACGCAGGCGGGCGACGAACTCCGCGCCGGTGAAGGAGTACTCCTGGGTGCCGACCGTCTCGACGACGTACGCCGCCAGCACGCAGCCCACCTGGGCGGCGCGCTCGAGCGGCAGCTCCCAGGCGAGGGCGGCGAGGAACCCGGCACGGAACGCGTCGCCTACCCCGGTCGGCTCGACGGCGGTCACGTTCTTCGCCGCGGGGAGCACGATCGGCTCCTGCCCCTGACGGCTGATCCGGACACCGTCGGCGCCGAGCGTGGTGACCTGGGTGCCGACCCGGGCGAGCACCTCCTCGGCGGACCAGCCGGTCTTCTGCTCGAGGACGTGGGACTCGTACTCGTTGGTGAAGAGCAGCGCCGCGCCGTCCACAAGCTTGCGGATCAGGTCGCCGCCGCTGAACGCGAGCTGCTGGCTCGGGTCGGCGATGAAGCGGTAGCCGCGCTGGCGGCACTCGTCGGTGTGACGCAGCATGCCGTCGGGGTCGTCGGGGCCGACGACGACGTACATCGGGTCGCCGACCTTCGCGACGATCGGGGCGAGCTCGATCTCGCGGGCCTCGCTCATCGCACCCGGATAGAAGCTGGCGAACTGCGCCATCGTCGTGTCGGTGGTGCAGACGAAGCGCGCCGTGTGGCGGGTCTCGGAGACATGGATGTGGTCGCAGTCGACGCCGTGCCGCTCCAGCCAGGAGCGGTAGTCGCCGAAGTCCTCCCCCACCGCGCCGACGAGCACCGGACGCAGACCGAGCCGACCGAGGCCGAAGGACATGTTGGCGGCCACCCCACCGCGGCGGATCTCCAGGTCGTCGACGAGGAAGCTCACCGAGAGCTTGTCGAGCTGGTCGACCACGAGCGAGTCCGCGAACTTGCCGCCGAACGTCATCAGGTGGTCGGTGGCGATGGAACCGGCGATGAGGAGGGATCCGGGCATGATCGGCACCCTACCGGGCAGCTCCCCGGCATCCCCCACCCGCGAGCCTCCGCACCGGCGCGGAAGTTACCGCTCGGTCCTGCTTCTTCTACCGGTGGGTAGTACGTAGCGTCGCAGTATGACCGCGATCACGGGTCCCGCAGCGCGCCTGACCAGCGATTTCACCAGAATGGCGTACGACGACCTGCCGACGCCCCAGGAGCTGCGTGACGACTGCCGGGCGGCCGGCGCGGCCCTCGCCTACGTCCCGGCTCCGCGCGACGCGCACCGACCCACGCCGCAGCTGCGTCTCGAGGACCTCGGCGTGCCGGCAGGCGGGACCGGTCTCCTCGCCGCGGCCCATCGCGTCGCCGACGCCCTGGCGCTCGAGCAGGACTGAGCGAGCCCGCTCGCGCGACGTACTGCCTTCCGCATCCCTCCCACGGAAGGCAAGAGCCCCCGCCGTGCCGGCGGGGGCTCTTCTTATGCCTGTGGACCTTCGGCTCAGTGGAAGCTGTCGCCGCAGGCGCAGGAGCCGGTGGCGTTGGGGTTGTCGATCGTGAAGCCCTGCTTCTCGATCGTGTCCACGAAGTCGATCATGGCGCCGTTGAGGTAGGGAACGCTCATCCGGTCGACCACGACGCCGACGCCGTCGAAGTCGGTGACGACGTCACCGTCGAGGCTGCGCTCGTCGAAGAAGAGCTGGTAGCGCAGACCCGAACAGCCGCCCGGCTGCACGGAGATGCGCAGGTTGAGGTCGTCGCGGCCCTCCTGCTCGAGGAGGCTCTTCACCTTCGCGGCCGCCACCGGGCTCAGGTTGATGCTGTCGGCGCGGCGCTCAGTGATCTGCTCAGTCATGGGGCTCCCCTAGTGATGGGTGCGGAGGTCTGTCTCTTCGACCAATCGTCGCACACCTCTGGTTATTCCCGGTGGCGTACGTCGATGTCGCGGTCGCGTCAGTCGCGTGACCAGGTCCGGGCGACCCGCTCGGCGAGGTCGGCGAGCGCCGCCGCGGGCTCGGCGAAGGCGCGCTCCTCGCCGACGATGTCGAGGAGCGAGTACGCCGCCTCGACGCCCAGCGCGCGCATCTCCCGGGCGCCGACCGTCACCTGCCCGGCGAGGACGACACAGGGCCGGACCGCCTCACCGGCGACGGCCGCGACGCCGGCAGGAGCCTTGCCGCCACCGCTCTGCGGGTCGAAGGAGCCTTCACCGGTGAGGACGACGTCGGCCTTCCGTGCGCGGGCGAGCAGCCCGACGGCCTCGGCGACGACCTCTACCCCGGGGTGCCGCTCGGCGCCGAGGAGCAGCAGCCCGAACCCGAGACCGCCCGCCGCACCGGCGCCCTTGCCCGACGCGACGAAGCGGTCGGTCGCGGCGGCGAACGCCTCCAGCGCGGCGTCCCACCGGGGAGTCTCGGCGTCGTCGAAACCCTTCTGTCCGCCGAAGATCCGGGTGGCGCCGAAGATGCCGGTCAGCGGGTTGTCCACGTCGCTGGCGGCGACCAGCTCGATCCCGGCGAGCGCCTCGCGCGGGATGTCGACCCGCGTGACGCCCTCGAGCCCGAGCGGCCCTGCGTCGAGCGGCCGGTCGCCCGTCGCGCCCAGCGCGGCGAGCATCCCGGCGCCGCCGTCGTTGGTCCCGCTCCCGCCCAGGCCGACCACGATCCGGCGCGCCTCCGCATCCCGCGCGGCCAGGAGCAGCTGGCCGACGCCGTACGTCGTCGCCTTCTCGGGATCCTGCTTCCGGGTGAGGTGCAGGCCGCAGGCCTGCGCGGACTCGACGTACGCCGTCTCACCGTCGATCAGCACGGTCGCCTCGACGGGCGATCCGAGCGGCCCGCGGACCGTGACCGGCAGCAGCCGGCCGCCGAGCGACTCGTGGAGGACGTCGACGAAGCCGGGGCCTCCGTCGGCCATCGGCACGAGGTCGAGCTCGTCGTCCGGGGCGTGCCGGCGCCAGCCGGACGCGATCGCCGCGGCCGCCTCGGGTGCCGTGAGCGTGCCGGCGAACTTGTCAGGAGCGACCAGGACGCGCATGGGGCCAACCTAGTGGGTGGCAAGCGTGGTCAGTCGTGGCGACGCCGTAGGTTCACAACGGCGCACTCCTGTGAGCCTCCACCGCACCCGGGCATAAGATCTGGGGCCATGACGACCGTGGACCTTCCGCTGCTGCCGCTCGGGCGTGGTACCGACCTCTCCTCCGAGCGGGGCGTGGAGTGCCCCGGCGACCTGCCGCCGGCGTCCGACCCGGACCTGGTCGCCCGCGCCCTCGCCGCGAAGGAGAAGCTCGGCGACCGGGTGTTCGTGCTGGGCCACCACTACCAGCGTGACGAGGTCATCGCGTTCGCCGACGTGACCGGTGACTCCTTCAAGCTCGCGCGTGACGCGGCGGCGCGCCCGGAGGCGGAGTTCATCGTCTTCTGCGGCGTGCACTTCATGGCCGAGTCGGCCGACATCCTCACCTCCGCCGACCAGCAGGTGGTTCTGCCCGACCTGGCGGCGGGCTGCTCGATGGCCGACATGGCCCGACTGCAGCAGGTCGAGGACTGCTGGGACGCGTTCGCCGAGGCCGGGATCCAGGACCAGGTCGTGCCGGTGACCTACATGAACTCCTCCGCCGACATCAAGGCCTTCTGCGGCCGCAACGGCGGCGTCGTGTGCACCTCCTCCAATGCCCAGACCGTGCTGGAGTGGGCCGTCGACCAGAAGGCCGACGTCGAGGGCGGCGCGAAGATCCTCTTCCTCCCCGACCAGCACCTCGGCCGCAACACCGCGGTGCTCAAGCTGGGCTATTCGCTCGACGACTGCGTGGTCTGGAACCCCCACCGGCCGAACGGCGGCCTGACCGCCGAGCAGCTGCGCGAGGCGAAGATGATCCTGTGGCAGGGCCACTGCTCGGTCCACGGCCGATTCTCCCCCGACACCATCGCGGAGCTGCGCGCCGAGATCCCGGGGATCCAGATCCTCGTCCACCCCGAGTGCCGCCACGAGGTTGTCACCCAGGCCGACCTCGTCGGGTCGACCGAGTTCATCATCAAGACGGTCGCCGACGCACCCGCCGGCGCGGCGTTCGCCATCGGCACCGAGCTCAACCTCGTCAAGCGTCTCGCCGACCGTCACCCCGACAAGAGGATCGTCTTCCTCGACCGGACGGTCTGCTTCTGCTCCACGATGAACCGCATCGACCTCCCCCACCTCGTGTGGGCGCTTGAGTCTCTCGTGGACGGGGTCGTCGTCAACCGCATCGAGGTCGACCCCGACACGGAGCACTACGCCAAGGTCGCCCTGGAGCGGATGCTCGAGCTTCCCGGCAAGACCCAGAACGACTGATCACCTGGTCGAGATGTCGATTCCGACCAGTCGAGATGTCGATTCTGGCGCCACAACCGACATCTCGGCGCGTCACAACCGACATCTCGGCGCGCGACAACCGACATCTCGGCGCGTCACAACCGACATCTCAGCGCGGGAGGCGTACGGCGATCGTGGTGTCCCCCGGGGCGCTGCGCAGGGTGACGCTGCCGCCGTGGGAGGCGACGATCGCCTGCACGAGAGACAGCCCGAGGCCGGCGCCGCCGTCGCGCTGACGCGCGCTGTCGCCGCGGGTGAATCGCTCGAAGGCGCGCGGGACGAGCTCGGGCGGGAAGCCTGGACCGTCGTCGTGGACGTCGAACCCGTCGGGCCGCACCGTGACGGTGACGGTCGTCCCCGCCGGGGTGTGGCGTCGGGCGTTCGTGAGCAGGTTGGTGATGACCTGGTGGAGCCGCTGCTCGTCGCCGGGGACGACGACGTCTGACTCCTCCGGGTCGACCCCTGCCGGGAGGTGGAGCTGCCAGGTGTGGTCGGGCGCGACGACCCGTGCGTCGTCGACCGCCTCGAGCAGCATCCGGGTGAGCTCGACCGGCTCGCGCTCGAGCGGGCGACCCTGGTCCAACCGTGCCAGGAGCAGAAGGTCCTCGACGAGGCCGGTCATCCGGACCGACTCCTCCTCCACCTTCGCCAGCGCCGTCGGGACCGCCGCCGGCCGCTGCTGGGCGAGCTCGGTGTAGCCGCGGATCGTCGTCAGCGGCGTCCGCAGCTCGTGCGACGCGTCGGCGACGAACTGCCGCACCTGCTGCTCGCTCGCATGCCGCGCCGAGAGCGACGACTCCACGTGGGCGAGCAGGGTGTTGAGAGCCGCGCCCACCTGGCCGACCTCGGTGTGCTCATCGGTCAGCCGCTCCGGCACTCGCTGCGACACCTCGACCTCGCCGGACGCGAGTGGCAGGCCCGCCACGGTGTTCGCCGTGGCGGCCACCTCGCGCAGGGGGCGCAGCTGGCGTCGTACGACGTAGGTGCCGGCGGATCCCGCGACCGCGATGCCGAGCAGCGCGAGGGCCGCCTCCCACCAGATGAGGTTGTGGATCGTGTCGTCGACGTCCTTGGTGGGCAGGCCCACGACGACGGTCCCGGTCTGACCGGTGCTCGGCACCACGCCGGCACCCGCCACGACGCGATAGCTGCCCAGGCCCGGCACGTCCACGGTGTGCGGGCGGGCGTCGTCCGTGACGGAGGCCGCGGCGTCGAGGCCCGCGGTGGAGATCGCGCGGTAGTCGTTCGGCCCGTCGACCACCCACCCGCTGGCCTGACCGCTGTCGGGGACGAAGACGGACAGGGCGTTCGGCTGGAGGTTGTTCCGGACACCCGGCGGACGTCCCTGCGCCAGCTCGCGGACGTCGCGGTCCAGCCGGTCCATCAGGCTGTTGCGCATCGCCAGGGTGGTGATGGCGCCGATGACGACGCTGACGAGCAGCACCAGCGCGACAGCGGTGAGGACGAGCCGTGAGGTGAGGGAGGCGAGGAGCTTCATGAGGTGGCCGGCTTGAGGACGTACCCCGCGCCGCGCATGGTGTGGATCATCGGCGAGCGACCGGCGTCGATCTTCTTGCGCAGATAGGAGATGTAGAGCTCGACGACGTTGGCCTGGCCGCCGAAGTCGTAGTTCCAGACCCGGTCGAGGATCTGGGCCTTCGACAGGACCCGGCGCGGGTTGCGCATGAGGAAGCGGAGCAGCTCGAACTCGGTCGCGGTGAGCGTGATCTCCTGGCCGTCGCGGAAGACCTCGCGGCTGTCCTCGTCCATCTCGAGGTCACCGACGCGCAGCACCGAGCGCTCCTCGACCCGCGCGGCACCCGCTCGCCGCATCAGGGCGCGCAGTCGCGCCACCAGCTCCTCGAGCGAGAACGGCTTGGTGACGTAGTCGTCGCCGCCCGCGGTCAGCCCGGCCACGCGGTCCTCGACGGCGTCCTTGGCGGTGAGGAAGACGACGGGTACGTCGGGCGAGGTGCCGCGCACGCGGCGCAGCACCTCCAGCCCGTCGAAGTCCGGCAGCATGATGTCCAGCACGATCGCGTCGGGATCGAACTCGCGCGCCGCCGCCACCGCCTTGCTGCCCGTGTGAGCACTCGCCACCTCCCAGCCCTCGTAGCGCAGGGCCATCGCGATCAGCTCGGCGATGTTGACCTCGTCGTCGACGACGAGGACGCGCAGCGGCGATCCGTCGGGCCGGGTGAGCTCAGGCGCAGTCGTGCTCATGGCTCCCATCCTGACCGATCCCGCTGTGCGCTTCCTGTGAGACTTCTGTGCCGGGTGTCAGCGGGAGAATGTCGGTGCGCCACCGCTGAACCCGCCGGCTCCGAAGCCGCCGCCGCTGAAGCTGGCGGACCCGCCGCGTTGCCCGCTGCCGAAGCCCTGCTGACCGGACGAGTCGCCGGTCGGTAACGGCGTCGAGAGATCGGCCAGCACGACCTGCTCCCCCGCCTTGAGGCCGTCGGTGACCTCGGTCCGGGACCGGCCCACCACGCCGGTCGTGACCCGGACGCGCTGCGGCTCGCCGTCGTCGAGCACCGTCACGGTCCCGTCGGACACGGCGGACGTCGGGACGGTGAGTACGCCGTCGGCCGACCCGACCACGACGTCGACCGACGCGGTGGTGCCGGTCAGCAGGTCAAGCCCGCGCTTGGCCAGTGTCACGGTCACCGGGTACGTCGTGCTGCCCGAGGAGGTCGCCGGCACCTGGCCGATCGCGGTCACCGTCGCCTCGAGCGCGTCGTCGGCGCCGGCCGGGGTGACCGACGCCTTCTGCCCGACCTTGAGGTCCCGCACCTGCGTGCTGGTGACGTTCACGTCGACGGTGATCAGGCCCTTCGAGACGATCGTGACGGCGTCGCTCCCTGCGCTCGCCGAGTCGCCCGTCGCGACGTCCACCGCGGCCACGATCCCGGCCGCCGGCGCCCGCAGCGTCGCGCCCTTCAGCGCCTGCTGCGCCGCGACCAGCTCGGCCTTGGCCTGGTCGATCGAGGCCTGGTCCTTGGCGAGAGTCGCCGCCGTCACGCTGCGTCCACCACTGCCGGACACGCCACCCGACTGGCTGCTCTGGCTGCTCTGGCCGCTCTGGCCGCTCTGGGTGCCCTCGCTGCCTTGCGGCGCGCTCTGAGTACCGCCGGGCGTCTGCTGGCCCTTGCCGGGCAGGCTCGGGGTCTTGCCACCCTTGCCCGACTGGCTCGGGGTGGTCTGCTGGCCCTTGCCGGGCTGGTCACTGTTACCGGATTGTCCGCCTTGACCCGTCTGGCCGGACTTGCCGGACTCGTCCTCGGATCCGCTCGTGTCGTCGCCACTGTTCTCGGTCCCGGCACAGTCGGATTGCGCGTTGCGCAGGCTAGCGGCGAGGTTGCCCGTGCTCGAAAGGTCGCCACCGAGGGTCACGATCGCACCCTTCACGTTCCCGAGCAGCGCCTCAGCCCCCGTGGTCGCGTCCGAGAGAGCCTTCGTTGCGTCATCGAGCGCGGAGGTCGCGTCGCCGAGCGACGTAGCGGCGTCCGTCACCTTCGTCTGCCAGGTCTTGATCTGCGCGATCAGGTCCGAACTCGAGGTGCCGTCCGACGCGGCCGTGTCGAGCAGTGTGTCGAGCTGCTCGACAGCGTCGTTCAGCTTGCCCTGGGCTGTGTCGACAGCATCCTGCGCCGTCGAAACATCCTTCTTGGCGTCAGAGACGTCGGTGATGGCAAGGGCGAGGTCACTGCCATCGCCCGTAGCGGGCACTTCGCCCTGCACGGAGCTCAACGCGTTCAGCGCATCGCTGATGTCCTTCGCACAGGCGGCGGGATCGACGACGGAGCCCGCAGACGTTGATGCCTTGGCGGTTGCGACGACCGGGGTCACGGAAGACGCGCCGGCGGTCGTGGATCGAGTCACGTAGACCGCCGTCGTCGTGCCGCCCTCGGAGCCGGCGGCCGACGTGCTGGTGCTCGAGGAGGACGTCGTCGTGGCGCTGGTCTGGGCCTCCTCGTCGGTCTCCAACTGCGCCCGCGCAGACGCGAGGGAGGCCTTCGCCTTGGTCACCGTGGCCTGCAGCGACGAGCGGTCGAGGCGGGCGACGACCTGCCCCTTCGTGACCTTGTCACCCTCCGCGGCGACCTTGCTGACCGTCCCGGAGGTGCCGAAGGCGAGATCGACCCGGCCGGTGGGCGCAATGGTGCCGGAGAGCGCGAGCGTCTGCTCGACGTCACCCTTGGTGACGGCAGCGGTCCGATAGCCGCTGGCGCCGCTGGCGGTGGCGGCGTACGTCGCATAGCCGCCGCCGATCACGACGACCGCCACGACCGTGCCGGTGGCGGCCTTCAGCCAGCGCCGGGCCGGGCGCTTCACCGGCTGCCTCCGCTGCGACCCATGAAGCCACCGGTGCACTCGCCGTCCACCGGGTCGCTGAGGCTGATCCTCGAGGCGGTCACCGCGCCGGTGTCATCGGTCTGGCCGGTCGCGGAGACGCACTTCCCGACCTTCAGTGCGCTCGCCGTGGCGCTCTTCGTGGCCGTCACGGTGGCGCTCGAGCCGACCTTGACGCTCACCCTGGTGGTGTCCGTGGAGCCGGGCGTCACGGCGGCGACCGTGAAGCCGTCGGCGGTCACGGCGGTCACCTTCCCCGAGGTACCGAACATCCGGCCGCCGCTCGGGCCACCGGACGCACCGCCGGAGGGGAAGTCCGAGGGCATGTCGCTCGGCAGGTTGCTGGGCATCCCCGAGGGTGCGCCGGAGGCGCCGTTCCGACGGAAGCCACGCCCGCCGAAGCCACCCTCACACGACCCCTTCACCGCCGCAGTGATCCGGATGGTCCCGGCGGTCACGGGACCGCTGGCCGAGGCACTCGCCGACCCGCTCGCCGAGCCCGACCCCGCATCGGCCGGCATCACCGTGACGCAGGTCCCGACCTTGACATCCTTGATCGACCCGGTCACCTCCTGGGTGATCGCCGTCTTGGCCGAGTAGGTGACCGCGACCTGGCTGTCGGTGCCCTGCACCTGCAGCGTCTTGCCGCTCTTCGCCGCGATCTTGCCGAACGCGCCGGGCATGCCGCCGCCCTGTCCGGGCCCGCCGGCACCGCCGGAGCCGGTGGCGGCGCCCGAGCCGGAGCCGGCGTACCCCTGCTGGGCCGGCTGGTCGCCCGCCGTGGTCGTGCCACCGGACGAGCCGCACGCGGAGAGCGTGAGCAGACCGGCGGTGGCGAGGGCGAGGAACGGGAGCGTGCGGTTCACGAGACTTCCTTCGTACGTCGAGATGGGCGGAGCGGAGTGCAGCTACTCGCTGCGGAGCGCGTCGATCGGGGTGAGGCGGGCGGCGCGGCTGGCGGGGTAGACACCGAAGCCGATGCCCAGGGCGAGGGCGGTGCCGAGCGCCGCGAGCGTGGCCGCCACGGAGAGCGAAACCGGTTGGTCGATGAGGCCGGGCAGGAACTGCGCGCCGGCGGCCGCGATCAGGATGCCGACCACTCCCCCCGCGAAGCCGAGCAGCGAGGCCTCGACGAGGAACTGCCGTCGGATCACCCGTGGCGTCGCGCCGAGTGCCTTGCGCAGGCCGATCTCACGGATTCGCTCGGTGACGGAGACGAGCATGATGTTCATGACGCCGATCCCACCGACGAGCAGCGAGATCGCCGCGATGCCTCCCAGCAGGACGGTGAGCGTCTTGTTGGTGGCGTTGGCCGTCTCGACCAGCGAGTCCTGACTGGAGATGCTGAAGTCGGCCGAGTCGGCGGTGACGCCGTGGAGGTTGAGCAGGAGCGCGTTGATCTCCTGGTAGGCGGGCGAGAGCGCCGCGTCGGACCGCGCCTCGACGTAGATCGTCGAGACCGAGGAGCTGGTCGAGCCGGTGAGGGCCTTGGCGGTGCTGATGGGCGTGATGGCGGTGTCGTCCTCGCTGCTACCGCTCGAGGAGCTGCCGGTCGAGGCGAGGACGCCGATGACCGTCAGCTGCGTGCCGCCGACCGTGACAGTCTGGCCGACCGGGCTGACCGGCCCGCTGAAGAGCTCGGACGCCGTGTCGGGCCCGAGGACGACGACCTTCGCGCCGGACTCGACCTCCTTCGCGGTGAAGAACCGCCCCGAGGACACCGTCCGCTTGCGTACGTCGGGCCAGGCGGTCGTCGCCCCGACGAGTGACGTGGTCCAGTTGGTGCTGGTGGTGTCCACCTCCGTGTTCGAGGAGGTCACCGGCGCGACGGCGGCCACGTCGGGGACGGCGGTCGCATCGCCGATCGCGTCCGCGTCCTGGAGCGTGAGCGTGGAGGCCGACCCGAAGCCGCCGCGTACGCCGGAGGAGCTGGTGGAGCTTCCGGGCGAGACGATGAGGAGGTTGCTGCCCAGCGCGCTGATCTGGTCCTTCACCTTGTCCTGGGCGCCCTGGCCGAGGCCGACGGTGAGGATCACCGAGGCGATGCCGATGACGATGCCGAGCATCGTCAGGATCGACCGCAGCCGGTGCGAGCGGACCGCATCCCACGCGGTCCGCAGAGTCTCGATCCAGTTCATGAGGCCATCACCGGCTCGTCGGCGGTGATCAGCCCGTCACGGATCGTCAGGTTGCGGTTCGCCCGGGCAGCGACATCGTGCTCATGGGTGATGAGCACGATCGTGCGGCCACTCTCGTGGAGCTCGTCGAGCAGCCCGAGGACCGCCTCGGTCGAGGCCGAGTCGAGGTTCCCAGTCGGCTCGTCGGCGAGGATGATGTCCGGCTCGGTCACCAGCGCACGCGCCACCGCGACGCGCTGCTGCTGACCGCCGGAGAGCTCGCCCGGCCTGTTGTCGGTCCGATCGCCGAGGCCGACGCGGGTCAGGGCTTCGACGGCGCGGTCCCGACGCTCCGAGCGGTGCACGCCGGCGTACACCAGCGGCAGCTCGACGTTGCGCCACGCCGGCAGGCTCGGCAGCAGGTTGAACTGCTGGAAGACGAAGCCGATCCGCCGGTTGCGCACCACCGCCAGGTCGGCCTCGGTCATGGTCGACACGTCCTCGCCACCGAGGTGGTAGCTGCCGTCGGTCGGCACGTCGAGGCAGCCGAGGATGTTCATCAACGTCGACTTGCCGGAGCCCGAGGGGCCGACCACGGCGACGTACTCCCCCTCGGCGATGCTCATGTCCACGCCCCGCAGCGCCTCGAACTCGATCGAGCCGGAGCGATAGGTCTTGCGGACGCCGCTGAGCGCGACGACGATCTCGCGGCTCACGAGCCACCGCCCGGCATCCCGCCCGGCATCTGACCGCCGCCCGGCATCTGGCCACCTCCGGGCATCTGACCGACGAAGCTGCCGTACCCGCCGGAGCCGCTGCCGGAGCGCCCCGAGCCGGTGCGCGAGCTGCTGCCGCCGGGCAGGCTCACGCCCGACACCCGGACGGTGTCGCCGGCCTTGAGGCCCTTCGTGATCTCCGTCGTGGCGCCATAGACCTCACCGACCGTGACCTGTGTCTTGACCGGCTTGCCGTCGACCATCTTCTCGACGTAGGCCTTGCCGTTCGAGCTCTGGATCGCGCGGCTCATCACCGTCAGAACGTCGGTGCGCTGCTTGACCGTGATGGTCGCCGTGGCGCTGGTGCCGGCGTAGAGATCGCTCTGCTGACCGGTGACGTCGATGGTGACGGGGAAGACCGCAGCTCCCGACGAGCTGGCCGACGCGACGAGCCCCACGCTCTTCACCGTGCCGTAGACGGTGTCGCTCGCACCGCTCACAGTGATCGTGGCCTGCATGCCCTTCTTCACCTGGGGCGCGTCGTCGGCGCTCACCGTCGCGTCGATGATGAAGCGCTTGGTCGACACGATCGTGACAGCCGAGGAGGAGCTGGAACTCGTGGAGGCGCTGCTCGTGCTCGAGCCGCCCGTCCCGGCGGCACCTGAGCCGCCGGAGGAGCCCGACGAGCCCGATCCCGAGGAGCCGCCGACGACATCGCCGACCGCGAGGTCGAGCGAGGCGACGGTCCCGTTGATGGTGGCGCGCAGGACCGCGTCCTTCACGTCCTGCTGCGCGTCTGCGAGCGTCGCCTTCGCCGCCACGATGGCGGTCTGGTCGGCCGCGATCTGGACGTCGGAGGCGTCCGCGTCCTCGTCGTCGGTGAGCTGCTGCTCGGCGGCGGTGAGCGAGGCCCGGGCGGCGTCGCGGGTCGCGACCAGGGAGGTGTCGTCGATCCGCGCGAGCGCCTGGCCCTTGACGACCCGGTCACCCGCGGCGACGTAGACCTTCGTGACCGTGCCCGACACGGCGAAGTCGAGGTCGGCGGTCTTCGCGGCCTCGACGGTCCCTGACGTGGACACCGTCTGCTTCACGGTGCCGGACGTGACCTGCACCGTCATCGCGGTCGCGGCCTGGGACGTCCCTCCGCGGGTCATCAGCCACCAGCCGGTCCCTCCGACGGCGAGCATCACGACGACGACCGTCGCGAGCCCGCCCTTCCAGCCCAGTGCACGCAACCTCGCGCGTAGCTTGCCCAACGATCCGCCCTTCCGTCCGCGCACTCCTCCGGCACGCCGGGAGCACTCTCCCGACCCGGACTGTGGCGGTTGTGGGCCGAACCTGTGCCGAACCTGTGACCGCCCGGACGTCAGAGGCCCGGAGCGCCCCAGAGCGCGAGCCAGCGGGAGAGGTCCTTCTCAAGCGGGAGCTCGCCGGCCGCGGCGTCACGCACCGAGATCTCGAGCAGGTTGTCGCGCTGGTCGTCGCCGGTCGGCGCGAACGGATAGAAGGTGCCCTGCTTGTAGAGGTAGACCAGTCCCACCTTGCGGCCGTCGGCGCCGGTGAACGGGATGAGCGAGCACAGCAGCCCGGGGCCGTAGCCGTGGAGCTCCAGCGTGGTGTTGACGGCGTGGAGGTCCGTGCAGAGCCCGGTGAGGTCGGGGTTGGCCGGGTCGATCGGGTCGTGGTCGACCTCGAGCCAGGTGAAGCCGAAGGAGTCCTGGCTCGTGGTCACACGCGGCGCGCCGTCGGAGGCCTTCAGCAGGTCGAGGATCTCCTGCTGGGTGCCCGCGAAGCCCGCCCCGGCCGCCGCCCGGTAGCAGACCGCGCCGTCCCCGGTCGGCACCAGACCGAGAGCGGCCTGGAGGGTGACGGCGGCACCGGGCACGGCGAAGAGCGCATCCAGCTTGGCCTGCTTCGGCTTCGAACGGCCGGTGACGACGTCCCAGAATCCCATGGCCCTCGCAGCCTACCCGGGGCCCGCCGGCTAGACGTTGGGGCGGCCGAGCTCGGCCTCGATGCGGGCGAGCTGCTCGAGCCTCTGCTCCAGCGACGGGTGCGTGGAGGTGAGCGTGCGGAGCGAGACGCCGCCGATCGCCGGCGCAATGAAGAAGGCGTTCATGCTCTGCGCCGCCCGCAGGTCGCGCTGCGGGATCCGGTTGATCTCGCCGGTGATCTTCTGCAGCGCCGAGGCCAAGGCCTGCGGCTTCATGGTGAGCTGGGCGCCCGCCCGGTCCGCCGACAGCTCGCGATAGCGCGAGAGGAGCCGCAGGAGCAGGAAGCTGACGGCGTACACCACCAGCGACACGACGAGGACGACCAGCCACACGGGCAGGCCGTTGTTGTTGCCGCGCCGGTCCCGTCCTCCGCCGAAGATCGCGCCGTACTGCGAACCGCGTGCCAGCATGCCGGCGATGATGCCGGCGGACGACGCGACGGTCATGACGAGGACGTCGCGGTGCGCGACGTGGCTCAGCTCGTGGGCCAGCACCCCCTCGAGCTCCTCGGCATCGAGCCGGTGCAGGATCCCGGTGGTGACCACCACGACGGAGCGCTTCGGGGAGCGACCGGTCGCGAACGCGTTCGGCAGGTCGGTGTCGGCGACGCCGACCCGCGGCTTCGGCATGTCGGCCAGGGCGCAGAGCCGGTCGATCATGGCGTGCAGCTCGGGCGCCTGCTGAGGAGTCACCTCGCGGGCGCGCATCGCCTTCATCGCGATGCTGTCGGAGCTGTACCACTGCCACCAGGCGATGCCGAGGCCGATGACGGCGATGAACGGCGCGTATCTCGCCGGGAAGATCAGCATCAGCACCACGATCAGCGCGACGAAGACCGCGCCGAGGAGGAACATCACCGTGGTCATCCGGGCCGTGAGCCCGGCGTCACCGACGAAACGCGTGCGTGCCATGACATGAGTGTCCCGCACGCTCCCAACTGTCGCCCCAAGAGGCGTCGGAAGCGCGCGGGACGGCGAGGCGCACGGCCCAGGCTCAGCCGGGGATCAGCCCGTCGTCGGCGAGCATGTCGGCGACCTCGCTCATGGTCGCGTCGGCCGACGGCAGGATGAGGTCGGACTCGTCGATGGCGTCCACCGGGTGGGGCACCCCGGCGGTGCGTACGCCGTCGAGCAGCTCCTTCAGCGCCGCCTCGAACGCCTCCTGGTCGGAGGCACCGATGGCGGCCTCCACGGCAGCGTCCAACTGGTTGAGCCGGTCGAGGGCCGAGTCGGCGATGTCGTACTGGCCCTCACCCAGGATCCGGACGATCACTGCTCTGCCTGCTTCTCGGTCGACTGCACGTCGATCACCGGCTGGGACTGGCCGCCGTTGATCGCCTGCGGTGCGCCCTGACCCTTGAGCGCGGCGAGCTCGGCCTCGACGTCGGACTGCGAGCTCAGCGCATCGAGCTGACGGCTGATGTCGTCGTTGGGGCTCGCGGTGAGGTCGTCGAGGGCACCGGACGCGATGAGCTCGTCGACCGCCCCCGCACGCGCCTGCATCTCCTGGGTCTTGTCCTCGGCCCGCTGCATGGCGAGGCCGATGTCGCCCATCTCCTCGCCGATGCCGGAGACGGCCTCGTTGATCCGCGTCTGGGCCTCGGCGGCGGTGTAGGTCGCCTTGATGGTCTCCTTCTTGGTGCGGAAGGACTCCACCTTGGCCTGCAGCCGCTGCTGGGCGAGGGTGAGCTTCTCCTCCTCGCCCTGGAGCTGGGCGTGCTGAGCCGTCAGGTCGTTGATCTGCGCGGTCAGCCCGGACTTGCGGGTGAGAGCCTCGCGGGCGAGGTCCTCACGGTTCATGTTGATCGCCTGCTGCGCCTGGCTCGTCAGCTTGTCGGACTGCTGCTTCAGCTGGTTGATCTGGAGCTCGACCCGCTTGCGGCTGGTGGCCACGTCGGCCACGCCACGACGCACCTGCTGGAGCATCTCCAGCTGCTTCTGGTAGCTGTAGTCGAGGACCTCGCGCGGGTCCTCCGCGCGGTCGAGCGCCTTGTTGGCCTTCGCCTTGAAGATCAGGCTCATGCGCTTCATCAGACTCATGGAAAACGAACGCCTCTCTCGCGCGTAGATGTACGCCGTGCCGCCTCAGTGTGGTCGAACCGTCGCTGTGGAGCGGCCGCTGGGCTTCACCCTACGGCTCGACCACAACAACCGGCCATCACCTCGATAGTGTGTACGTCGCACGACTCACCCAAACCTGCCCACTCGAGGTCTTTTCCGTTGTTCGGTCGCAAGTCCCAGTCCACCCCGGTCGCCGAGACCCAGGTCGCCGCCAAGCCCAGCGGGAAGGGCCGGCCGACGCCGACCCGCAAGGAGGCGGAGGCAGCGCGCAAGGCGCGGCTGAAGACGCCCCGCACGCGCAAGGAGCAGGCGGCCGCCGCCCGGCTGGCCCGCGCCGAGAGCAGCCAGAAGATGCGCGAGGCGATGAAGACCGGCGACGATCGCTACCTCCCCGCCCGCGACCGCGGTCCGGTGAAGCGCTTCGTCCGCGACTACGTCGACAGCCGGTTCACGATCGCCGAGGTGGTCCTGCCGGTCCTGATCGTCGCCATGATCTTCGGCTATGTCGGCTCCACGCGCCTCGCCGTGATCGGCGAGCTCGTCGTCCTCCTCATGATCGTCCTCGTCGTGATCAACCTCGTGGTGCTGCTCGTCGGCATGCGCCGCCAGATCCGGGCGCGGTTCTCCGAGAAGGACGTGCGTGGCACCACCTACTACGCGGTGATGCGGGCGATGCAGGTGCGCTTCCTGCGCATGCCCAAGCCTCAGGTCAAGATCGGCACCGAGCTGCCGAAGACCTACCGCTGAGGGCGACGCTTCTCGGTCCGTCACCTCCGCGGCGTACGCCGTTTCGGGTGCGTTCGCGCTGCGCGGCTTGAAATCGGCCTGGCAGGGGTAACGATAGATCCGCTGTGATCCATGTGCTCGCCGGCGCCCTTCACGACGTCCGCCGGCGGCCACGACCCCAAGGAGTGGTGGCGTCGATGTTCGGTCGTCTTCCCGCGCTGCACCAGGCCCTGGTGATCCTCGTCGGTCTCGCCGTCGGGGCGGTTGGTGGCTTCTGGGCCGCACGCGCCGCGGAGCTTCCGTTCGGCGGATCCGTCGGAGCGGGGGTCGGCGCCGCGCTCGGCATCCTGCTCGCGTACGCCGCGGTGCGCGAGCCGCACCACGAGCATCCGCACCGGATGCGCGTACGACGCCACTGACCTCCCCGACAACGGGGCCCGGCCCCTGCGTCAGAGGCCGAGGAGGTGTTCCAGGCCGATCGTGAGCCCCGGGTGGGCAGGCACGGCCCGCAGCCCTGCGAGTGCACCCGGCGCGAACGACGCCCGGTCGAGCGAGTCGTGGCGGATCGTGAGGGTCTCCCCCACGCCGCCGAGCACGACCTCCTGGTGGGCCACCAGCCCACGGATCCTGAGCGCGTGCACGTGGATGCCGTCGATCTCGGCGCCGCGCGCACCCTCGAGCGCGGTGGTCGTCGCGTCCGGCACCGGACCGACGCCGGCCTCGCGGCGGGCATCGGCGATCAGCGCCGCGGTCCGCTGCGCCGTCCCCGACGGAGCGTCGGCCTTCGTCGGGTGATGGAGTTCGACGATCTCGACCGACTCGAAGAAGGGCGCCGCCTTCGCCGCGAGCTGCATCATCAGCAACGCGCCGATGGAGAAGTTCGGCGCGATCACGACGCCCACACGGGGGTGCTCGTCGAGCCAGCCGCGCAGCGTGGCCAGCCGCTCCTCGTCGAAGCCGGTGGTGCCGACGATCGCGTGGATGCCGCGCTCGATGCAGAACCGCAGGTTCTCCATGACGGCGGCGGGCGTGGTCACGTCGACGACGGCCTCCGCCCCGGTCTCGACGAGCGTCTCCAGGCTGTCGCGTGAGCCGATCCTCGCGACCAGGTCGAGGTCGTCGGCCGCGTCGACCGCGTCGCTGATCACGCTCCCGAGCTTGCCGCTCGCTCCCAGCACCGCCACCTTCATCACGAGCGACAACCTACTAGTCGGCGCCGCCACCGACGTGTCGGCCCCACGACCGTGGGACAGGGCCACGAGAGCCTCGGCGCGTGGGGCGCACCACCCCCACTGCCCGTCTGGGCAGGGGCGGAAGCGAGAACCCCCACGCGTCTGGCAGGCTTGGCACCATGGTGGTGCAGACGATCCCGGCGCGCATCCGCTGGGCGGTGGACTTCATGGACGTGCAGCCCAACGACCACATCCTCGAGGTCGGTTGCGGTCCAGGAGCCGGCGCGGAGCTCATCTGCAGCCGCCTGGAGACCGGGAAGCTCTTCGCCATCGACCGATCCGAGTCCGGCGTCGACCGGACCAAGCGGCGCTGCGCGAAGTACATCGACGCCGGCCGCCTCACGGTCCGCCAGATCGACCTGGCCACGCTGCGCGTGCCCGTCAAGCGGCTGAACAAGGTCTTCGCGTTCAACGTCAACCTGTTCTGGGTGCGCGACGCCTCGGCCGAGATCGCCCTCCTCCACGAGCGCGTCCTCCCCGGCGGGACGGTCAACATCTTCTATGAGGCCACCCGCCGAGAGCAGGTGCCCGAGATGATCGAGAAGACCTCCAAAGGACTCGCCGAGGCGGGCTTCCGGGTGTCGATCATCGACAGC
Organism: Nocardioides eburneus; assembly: GCF_040838215.1. Taxonomy (NCBI): domain Bacteria; kingdom Bacillati; phylum Actinomycetota; class Actinomycetes; order Propionibacteriales; family Nocardioidaceae; genus Nocardioides; species Nocardioides eburneus. The sequence goes on from NZ_JBFPJR010000003.1 coordinate 24,346, forward strand.
CGGCAGCCCGCCGCGGTCGGCATCATCGGGCGCCGCTGAGCCCCACGACGCCTCGCCGATCAGGCCGGCCCGACGACCGCGAGCAGCTCGGGCCGGGAGAAGACCTCGGCCGCGACCTTGGCGCAGTCCTCGAGCGTGACCGCCTGGATGCGGGCCAACACGTCGTCGATGGTGAGCAGCTCGTCGTGGACGAGCTCGGCCCTGCCGAGCCGTGACATCCGTGACGCGGAGTCCTCGAGCCCGAGGACGAGACCGCCGCGCAGCTGGCCCTTGCCGAGCTCGAGCTCCTCGGCGGTGATGCCCTCCGCCGCGACGTTCGCGAGCTCGTCGCGCACCGTGGCGAGGACCTCGTCGAGCTTGGCCGGCAGGCAGCCCACCGAGACGCCCACGAGGCCGGTCTCGGCGTGGCTGCTGGTGAACGAGAAGACCGAGTAGGCCAGCCCCCGACGCTCGCGGACCTCCTGGAAGAGACGGCTCGACGTGCCGCCACCGAGCGCGGCGTTGAGGATGCCGAGCGCGAAGCGGCGGTCGTCGTCACGGCACAGCCCCTCCATCCCGAGGACCACGTTGACCTGCTCGAAGGGTCGCCGGGTCTCGATCGAGCCCGGATGGACCGTGAGCGGGTCGCCACCGCGCGGCGGGACCGGCGTCGCCGTACGCCTCAGGAAGCCGGCCCGCCCGAACGACTCGATCACCTGCGTGACGACCGCCTCGTGGTCGAGGTTGCCGGCGACGGAGACGACGATCCGCTCGGGGACGTAGTGCTCGCGGTAGAACGCCTCGATCCGGTCACGCGTCAGCGCCTCGATCGAGGCCTCGGTCCCGGCGATCCCCCGCCCGAGCGGCGTGTCCTCGCCCCAGGCCTGCGCTGCGAAGAGGTTGTGGACCAGGTCATCGGGGTCGTCGTCATGCATCGCGATCTCGTCGAGGATCACGTCGCGCTCCGCCTCGACGTCCTCAGCGGTGATCAGCGAGGAGGTCACCATGTCGCCGATGACGTCGACCGCGAGTGGCAGGTCGTCGTCGAGCACGCGCGCGTGGAAGCAGGTGTACTCCTTCGCAGTGAAGGCGTTGAACTCCCCGCCCACCCGGTCGAGCGCCACCGAGATGTCGAGCGCGGACCGGGTCGGCGTGCCCTTGAAGAGCAGGTGCTCGAGGAAGTGGGAGGCGCCGTGGAGATCGGCCGACTCGTCCCGGGAGCCGACGCCGACCCACACGCCGATCGCCGCGGAGCGTACGCCGGCCATCTGCTCGGTCACGATGCGCAGCCCGCTGGGATGCACCGTGCGGCGTACGACGGACCCGGCCGTCTCCTCCAGGGTGACGGTGGTGCCGGGCACCTGGGCGGCCCCGGACTGGTGAGAAGCGGGCGACCGGTCGGCAGTTGCCTGCCGACCGGTCGCCCGGGTGTTGCGATCAGCCATGCGGCTGGGTCACTCCTCCGTTGCCGTCTCGGCGGACTCGGAGGCCTCGGCGGCCTCCTCGATCACCGGGGCGAGCGAGAGCTTGCCGCGGTCGTCGATCTCGACGATCTCGACCTGGATCTTCTGACCGACCTCGACGACGTCCTCGACCGACTCGACCCGCTTGCCGTCGTTGAGGGCACGCAGCTTGGTGATGTGGAGCAGGCCGTCCTTGCCGGGCAGCAGGGACACGAACGCACCGAAGTTGGTCGTCTTGACGACGGTGCCGAGGTAGCGCTCGCCGACCTCCGGCATCGTCGGGTTGGCGATCGCGTTGACCGCCGCCCGGGCGGCCTCGGCGGCGGCGCCGTCGGTCGCGCCGATCAGGACCGTGCCGTCGTCCTCGATGGAGATCTGGGCGCCGGTGTCGTCCTGGATCTGGTTGATCACCTTGCCCTTGGGGCCGATGACCTCGCCGATCTTGTCGACGGGGACCTTCACCGAGATGATCCGCGGCGCCGTCGGGGCCATCTCCTCGACGCCACCGATCGCCTCGTGCATCACGTCGAGGATCGTCAGGCGGGCGTCCTTGGCCTGGTTGAGGGCCTGCGCGAGGACCTCGGCCGGGATGCCGTCGAGCTTCGTGTCGAGCTGCAGCGCAGTCACGAAGTCCCGCGTGCCGGCGACCTTGAAGTCCATGTCGCCGTAGGCGTCCTCGGCACCGAGGATGTCGGTCAGTGCGACGTACTGCGTCTGGCCGTCGATCTCACCGGAGATCAGGCCCATCGCGATGCCGGCGACCGGCGCCTTCAGCGGGACGCCCGCCGAGAGGAGCGACATGGTCGAGGCGCAGACCGAGCCCATCGACGTCGAGCCGTTGGAGCCCATCGCCTCGGAGACCTGGCGGATGGCGTAGGGGAACTCCTCGCGCGAGGGCAGCACCGGCACGAGGGCACGGCCGGCGAGCGCACCGTGGCCGATCTCGCGGCGCTTCGGCGAGCCGACGCGGCCGGTCTCACCGGTGGAGTACGGCGGGAAGTTGTAGTTGTGCATGTAGCGCCGGTGCGTCTCCGGCGACAGCGTGTCGAGCTGCTGCTCCATCTTGAGCATGTTGAGCGTCGTGACACCCAGGATCTGCGTCTCGCCGCGCTCGAAGAGCGCCGAGCCGTGGACCCGCGGAATCACGCCGACCTCGGCGTGCAGCGGACGGATGTCGGCGAGGCCACGGCCGTCGATGCGGACCTTGTCGCGCAGGACGCGCTCGCGGACCAGCTTCTTGTTCAGCGCCCGGAAGGCGGCACCGATCTCGCCCTCGCGGCCCTCGAAGTCGGCCGCGACCTTGTCGAGCAGCGACGCCTTGATCTCGTCGAGGCGCTCCTCGCGCTCCTGCTTGCCACCGATCGTGAGCGCCTCGGCGGTCTCGGTGGCGACGGCGGCCTCGACGGCGGCGAACACGTCGTCCTGGTAGTCCAGGAAGATCGGGAACTCCTGCACCGGCTTCGCGGCCTGCTTGGCCAGCTCGACCTGCGCCTCGCAGAGCTGCTTGATGAAGACCTTCGCGGCGTCCATGCCGCCGGCCACGATCTCCTCGGTCGGCGCCTGCTTGCCCTGGCTCGTGACGAGCTCCCAGGTCTGCTCGGTCGACTCGGCCTCGACCATCATGATCGCGACGTCGCCGGTCTCGGTCACGCGACCGGCGATGACCATGTCGAACACGGCCTCCTCGAGCTGGCTGTGGGTCGGGAAGCCGACCCACTGGCCGTCGATGAGGGCGACGCGCACGCCGCCGACCGGGCCGCTGAACGGCAGGCCGGAGAGCTGCGTGGACATCGACGCGGCGTTGATCGCGAGCACGTCGTAGGGCGTGTCGGGGTCGAGCGCGAGGACCGTGATGACGACCTGGACCTCGTTGCGCAGCCCCTTCTTGAAGGTCGGGCGCAGCGGGCGGTCGATGAGGCGGCAGGTGAGGATGGCGTCCTCGGAGGGACGGCCCTCCCGGCGGAAGAACGAGCCGGGGATCCGGCCCGCGGCGTACATCCGCTCCTCGACGTCGATGGTGAGGGGGAAGAAGTCGAAGTGGTCCTTCGGGTTCTTCGAGGCCGTCGTGGCGGAGAGCAGCATGGTGTCGTCGTCGAGGTAGGCGGTCACCGAGCCGGCGGCCTGCCGGGCGAGGAAACCGGTCTCGAACTTGACGGTCCGCTTGCCGTACTTGCCGTTGTCGATGACGGTCTCGACGGCGGAGATGACGGGTTCGGTCAAGGATTCGTTCCTTGTCTTGTCGAGGAGCGACCCCGCCTTCACGTGGGCCGGTCTTCGATCGAGACCCACAGGCACCGGGCTCGTGGTCGAGCTGGACGGGCTCCTGGGGGCCACTACCGAGGACCGAGCCGGACGGGCGGGCCGCTCCTGGTGAGATGTTGTTCAGTGGTACGACGGCCAGCGGCTGCCGCACCGGGGCCAGCCTATCGGGCAGGTACCCCAAAAGCAGAACGAGCGGTCACCCACCTGGGTGACCGCTCGTCCTCGCGGAGCCTTATCGACGAAGACCGAGGCGCTCGATGATGGAGCGGTAGCGCGCGATGTCCTTCTTCTGCAGGTAGTTCAGCAGGCGACGGCGCTGACCGACGAGCAGGAGCAGACCACGACGGCTGTGGTGGTCGTGCTTGTGCTCCTTGAGGTGCTCGGTGAGGTGCGTGATGCGGTGCGAGAGCAGCGCGATCTGAACCTCGGGCGAACCGGTGTCGCCCTCGGTCGTGGCGTACTCGGCCATGATCTTCTTCTTGGTCTCCGCGTCGGTACCGATCGACATGCGGTTCTCCCTTCCGGCTCAGCGAGCCACTCGTTGCGCGGCGCGCCCGGGCACGTTCACCGGGGCACTCTGGATCCGCGGCCGTTCTGACGGCGTGTCACCCCAGCCGGGGCAACCGGACAACTCTATCCCGCGGGCCGGAGCGCGGCCCAATCGCGGGCGGTCACCCGTCACGAGGCCGATGCGCGGTCGCGGAGCGCGAGGTAGACCGCCCGCATGCCGACCGCCCGTTCCAGCTCACGGAGCACGGTCCCGAAGAACTGGGCACGGTAGGTCTCGTCGGTGACGGTCGAGACGGTGACGTAGAGCAGCGAGAACGCCGCCAGGAAGACCGAGACGCGGACCAGCTCGACCGAGACGCTCGGCAGCCAGGACAGGCTGTGGATGCTCGGGAGCTGGGTCCAGCCGAGCTGCACGTCGTTCCCCATCACCAGCGCGCCGAACACGACGAAGAAGACGAACACGGCCAGGGCCAGCAGGAGCACCTGCACCGCCTGGATGACGAGCAGGGCGAGGACGAGGTTCCAGCGCTCGAGCCCTGAGATGGTGGCGTACGACGCCGGGTCGGTCGCGGCCTGGGTGGCGCTCTCGGGCCGGCCGGACCCGGCCTCGGCGACCAGCTCCGCACACGGCCGCTCGAGCGGCGTCCCGGCGCAGGCGCGGATGAGGAAGGCGGCGTCGACGTCGTCGTCGACGCGGTCGACCTCCTCGGGCAGCCGCACGAGCAGGAACGCGATCGCCGAGCAGCCGAAGAGGAGGCCGGTCAGCCAGAGCAGGCCGGTCTCGAGCCGGGCCGCCATCTGCCATACGTCGGCGTTGACGAAGAGGAACGTGGCGAAGACGAGCAGCAGAGGCAGCGCGCGCAGCACCATCGGCAGCAGCCGTGCCATCGACCCGAAGGTGCGGCCCAGCGCCCAGCCGAGGATGGGGCGGAACCGGAGCGCCGTCAGCGCGTACCACGCCACGCCGAGCCCGGCGACCGTCAGCAGCAGGGCCACCCCGGTGCCGGCGTCGCCGGTCGCCCAGCCGAGCAGGGCACCCAGCGCCGCTGCCACCACGAGCCCGAGGAGCAGCGGCAGCGCCGTACGGGACGGGCGGAGCGCGCGGCGGACGGCCGCCCGCTCCTCGGGGACGAAGTAGGTGAGGCCGTGGCGGGCGAACCAGGCGTCGGTGGCCCGCAGGTATTCCGACGCCTCGGCGCCCCTCACCGCAGCCCGAGGACCTCTCGGGTCCGGTCGACGTCGGCGTGCATCTGCTCGACGAGGCTCTCGATCGAGTCGAACGCCTCCATCCCGCGGAGCCGGTCGACGAACGCCACGTCGACCTCGACGCCGTACAGCTCGAGGTCGGTGCGGTCGAGCACGTAGGCCTCCACTCGGCGCACCGTGACCCCGTCGAACGTCGGGTTCGTGCCGACGCTGATGGCGGCCGGGAACGTCTCACCGGTGTCGCGGCGGGTCAGCCAGCCGGCGTACACACCGTCGGGCGGGACCGCCGTGAGACCGCTCGTGGGCACGTTGGCGGTCGGGAAGCCGAGCTCGCGTCCGCGCTGATCGCCCTTCACGACCAGCCCTCGGACGGCGTACGGGCGGCCGAGCGCCTCGGCGGCGCCGGCGACGTCGCCGCCCGCCAGGCAGGTGCGGATGTAGGTCGACGACCACACCTGCGGACCCCCGTCGAGCGGGATGCCCTCCGCGACGAACCCGTGCCCGGCGCCGAAGTCCTGGAGGTCGCTCACGTCCCCTGCCGCCCGGCAGCCGTAGCGGAAGTTGGCGCCGACGACGCAGACCTCGGCGTGCAGTGCGTCGACGAGCACCCGCTGCGCGAAGTCGTCCGGCCCCCAGCCGGCCATGTCCATGTCGAAGGGCAGTGCCAGCACGGCATCCGCGCCGGCGTCCACGAGGAGCTCGGCCCGCGCCTCCAGCGTGGTCAGCGTCGTCGGCGCATGCTCCGGTCGCAGCACCGCCATCGGATGCGGGTCGAACGTCACGGCCACCAGCGTCAGGGCACGCTCGTCGGCCAGGTCCCGCGCCCGGCGCAGCACATGCTGGTGGCCGAGGTGTACGCCGTCGAAGTTGCCGATCACGACCGCCGTCCGGCCGAGCTCGGCCGGCACGTCATCGAGACTTCGCCACAACTGCACGCCGGTCAGACTAGCGGGCACCCGGGCCGCCTCGTGGAGCGGCCTGGAGCAGCCTCCTAGCCGACGAAGACCGCTGCGGCCTTGGCCAGGCCGTCGCCGGCCGGCTCGTAGAGCGCGAGGAACTCGCCGTCCGGCGCGAAGACCGCGGTCAGGCCGGCCAGGTCGCGCCGGAGCCGACGGCCGACGCGCACGTCCTGGGCATGCTGCTCGTCGAGGACGACCGAGGGGAAGGCCGCGCGGGCCGCCTGGGCGATCGGCAGCACGGCGTACGCCTCGGCGAGGTCGTCGAGAGAGTGCGCGACGTCGAGGGTGTACGGGCCGACAGCGGTCCGGCGCAGCGCCGTGAGGTGACCGCCCACGCCCAGCGCGGCGCCGACGTCGCGCGCGATCGCGCGGACGTAGGTGCCGCTCGAGCAGCGGACGGCGATGTCGACGTCGAGGAGGCGGCTCCCGTCCGGCGACGCGACCGGCCGCAGGTCACGGACGGTCAGGTCGTGGACGGTGACCGGCCGGGCCTTGAGCTCCACGACCTCGCCCTCACGGACCCGCTGGTAGGCCCGCTTGCCGTCGACCTTGATCGCCGACACCGCGGTCGGCACCTGCTCGATGTCGCCCACCTGGGTCGCGAACGCCGCGCGCACGGCGACCTCGTCGAGGTCGGCCGCCGAGACGGTGGCCAGCACGTCGCCCTCGGCGTCGTCGGTGGTCGTCGTCTGCCCGAGGCGGACGGTGGCGTCGTACGCCTTCTCGGTGAGCATGAGGTGACCCAGCAGCCTGGTGGCGCGCTCGACACCGAGGACGAGCACGCCGGTCGCCATCGGGTCGAGGGTGCCGGCATGACCGACCTTGCGGGTGCCCGCCAACCGACGGACCCGGCCGACGACGTCGTGGGACGTCATCTGGCCGGGCTTGTCGACGATGACCAACCCGGACTCAGCGGTGCTCACGCGTCCGCGTCGTCCTCGTCGTCCCAGTCCTCGTCGACGCCGGCGAGGTCGTCCTCCTCCTCGTGCGGCTTCTTGTAGGGGTCGGGCTCGCCGGCGTAGGTGTCGCCCCGGTGCGCCGCGACCTCTTCGTCCTGGGCCTTCGCGCGGGCGAGCACCTCCTCGAGGTGGCGCGCGGTCTCCGGCAGCGCGTCGTGGATGAACTCCAGCGACGGCGCGTGGCGCATGCCGAGCTGCTTGGCCACCTCGGAGCGGATGAGCCCCTTGGCCGACTCGAGCGCGGCGGCCGTCCCGGCCAGCTCCGCCTCCGTGTCTGCGCCGAGGACGGTGTAGAAGATCGACGCCTGCTGGGTGTCCCCCGAGACGCGGACGTCGGTGACCGTCACGAAGCCGATGCGCGGATCCTTGATCCGACGCTCGAGCATCTGCGCCACGATCACCTTGATCCGGTCGGCGATACGGCGCACGCGCGGGTTGCTCATGTCTCTCACTCTCTCAAATCGGATCGAGCCGGCGTACACGTACGCCGACTCGATCCCAGGGTCGTGCCGAGTCGGCGTCCATGGACGCCGACTCGGCACCGGACGCGTCAGCTGCGCGGGATCTCTCGCATCTCGAAGGCCTCGACGATGTCGCCCTCCTTGATGTCCTGGAAGTTGCGCAGGACCAGACCGCACTCGAAGCCCTCGCGGACCTCCGAGACGTCGTCCTTCTCGCGGCGCAGCGAGGCCAGGTCGAGGTTGTCCGCCACCACGGCGCCGTCGCGGATGACCCGCACCTTGGCGTTGCGGCGGATGACGCCGTCGATGACCATGCAGCCCGCGATGTTGCCGATCTTGGAGCTGCGGAACATCGCCCGGATCTCGGCACGACCGAGGGTGTGCTCTTCGTACTCCGGCTTGAGCATGCCCTTGAGCGCGGCCTCGATCTCCTCGATGGCCTGGTAGATCACCGTGTAGTAGCGGATCTCCACGCCCTCGCGCTCGGCCATCTCGGTCGCCTTGCCCTGCGGGCGGACGTTGAAGCCGATGATGATCGCGTCGGAGGCGGCGGCCAGGTCGACGTTGGTCTCGGTGATCGCACCGACGCCGCGGTCGATGACGCGGATCGTGACCTCGTCGCTGCCCACGTCGATCTTGGCCAGCGCGTCCTCGAGGGCCTCGACCGAACCGGACACGTCGCCCTTGAGGATGAGGTTGAGCTCCTGGCTCTCGCCCTTCTCCATGGAGGCCATGAAGTCCTCGAGAGTGCGACGCACGCGGCGCTTCGCCTGCATGGCGGCACGCTCACGCGACTCACGCTTCTCGGCGATCTGGCGAGCCATCCGGTCGTCCTCGACCACGATGAAGTTCTGGCCGGCGCCGGGGACGGCGGACAGACCGAGCACCATCGCCGGACGCGACGGCGTCGCCTCGTCGAGCTCGTTGCCGTACTCGTCCAGCATCGCCCGGACGCGGCCGTAGGCCGGACCCGCGACGATCGAGTCGCCGACCCGCAGGGTGCCGCGCTGGACCAGGATCGTGGCGACGGGGCCACGACCGCGGTCGAGGTGGGCCTCGATGACGAGACCCTGGGCGTCCTGGTTGGGGTTGGCGCGCAGGTCGAGCGAGGCGTCCGCCGTGAGGACGATCGCCTCGAGCAGGCCCTCGAGGTTGAGACCGGACTTCGCCGAGACGTCGACGAACATCGTGTCGCCGCCGTACTCCTCGGGCACCAGGCCGTACTCGGTCAGCTGACCGCGGACCTTCGTCGGGTCGGCCTCCGGCTTGTCGATCTTGTTGACCGCGACCACGATCGGCACACCCGCCGCCTTGGCGTGGTTGAGCGCCTCGACAGTCTGCGGCATCACACCGTCGTCGGCCGCGACCACGAGGACCGCGATGTCGGACGACTGCGACCCGCGGGCACGCATGGCGGTGAACGCCTCGTGACCCGGGGTGTCGATGAAGGTGATCTTGCGCTCGGAGCCGTCGACCTCGGTCGCGACCTGGTAGGCGCCGATGTGCTGGGTGATGCCACCGGCCTCGCCGGCCACGACGTTGGCGTTGCGGAGGGCGTCGAGCAGCTTGGTCTTGCCGTGGTCGACGTGACCCATGACGGTCACGACCGGCGGACGGACCTGCCACTCGGACTCGTCGCCCTCGTCCTCACCGAACTCGATGTCGAAGGACTCGAGGAGCTCGCGGTCCTCGTCCTCCGGCGACACGACCTGGACGACGTAGTTGAGCTCCTCACCGAGCAGCTCAAGCGTCGCGTCGTTGACCGACTCGGTCGCCGTCACCATCTCGCCGAGGCTGAAGAGCATCTGGACGAGCTGAGCGGCGTCGACGTTGATCTTCTCCGCGAAGTCGGTCAGCGAGGCGCCACGAGCCAGACGCACGGTCTCGCCGTTGCCCTTGCGGACACGCACGCCGCCGATCGTCGGGGCCTCCATGGCCTCGAACTCCTGCCGACGCGCCCGCTTCGACTTGCGACCACGACGCGAGGGACCACCGGGACGACCGAACGCGCCCTGGGTGGAGCCACGCTGCCCGGGACGGCCACCGCCGCCTCCGGGCCGACCGCCACCGAAGCCGCCGCGGCCCGGAGCGCCCGTGCCCGTACCGGCACCCGCACCACGGCCACCGGGGCCGGGGCGACCGCCCTGGCCGGGACGACCCGGCGCACCCGGGCGACCCGGACCACCGGGACGAGCCCCGAACGCAGCCGGGGACTTCGGCATCATGGCCGGGTTGGGACGCGGCATACCGGGACGACCGCCCGCCGGAGCGCCGCCCTCACGGGAGGCCGGCGGGCGCGGTGGGCGCTGCTGGTCGCCGCCACCGGCGGCACCACCGTCGCGGGGGCCGGGCGCGGGCCGGCGGCCCATGCCCTGGCTCGAGGCGAACGGGTTGTTGCCCGGACGCGGCGCACCGGGCTTGCCGACCGGACGCGGCGACGGGGCCTTCGACGACGGCGCGTTGCCGCCGCGGGCGGCAGGGGCCTGCGGCTTCGGGGCCGCCGGGCGCGGAGCCTTCGGGCCGGGCTTCGGAGCGGCCGGTCGCGGAGCCGAGGGAGCGGCCTGGGCCGCGGGCGCCTCAGCAGCAGGCGTCTCCGCCGCGGGAGCGGCCGGGGCGGCGGGAGCGGCCGGCTTCGGGGCGGCCGGCTTGGGCGCCGCGGGCTTCTTCTCCGCCGGCTTCGGGGCGGACGGCTTCGGCGCGGCCGCCTTCTCGGGCGCCGCAGGCTTCGCGGCCTGGTCGCCACCCTGCCCGCCCTTCAGGGTCGGGCCGATCTCCTTGCGGAAACGCATCTCCGCAGGCAGCTCGATGGTCGAGCTCGCCGACTTGACGAACTCACCCATCTCCTTGAACTTCTCGAGAACGAACTTGCTCTCGACTCCGAACTCCTTGGCGAGTTCGTGGACTCGGGTCTTAGCCACGCTTCTCCTTCTGGCCACAGACCCGACTCCCGGGGAAAACCTGTGACCACTAGTGCTTGGTGAACACGCTCATCGCGAAGTACTCATCGAGTGCTCATGAGCTGTTGCTCCCATTCCTGGTCAGTCGGCCGCAGGGAGCGGCCGGTGTTCGTCGGTGCGCTGGTCGAGGTAGTCACCCACCGGTGCACTGGAGGACCCACCCGCGAGACGTAGTGCTCGGGTGAAGGCCTTCCGGCGTACCGCGAGCTCGTAACACTCCTTGGTGGGATGCAGGTGCGCCCCACGGCCGGGTGCGGTGGCTGACGGATCGGGCACCACGACGGTCTGGCCGTCGGGGCCCGAGCCGGCGGTCACCCGCAGCAACTCGCGCTTGGCGGCCCGCTTCCGGCAGCCCACGCAGGTACGGACAGGTCCGTCCTGGGAGGAGAAGTCTTGGCGTGCCACCAAGTGACCACACTACCGCCTCAGGCCAAGACTTTCCGAACCGGGGCGTACGCCGCCGGCACGGCGCTCAGGCGCCGGAGTCGGCGCCCTCCTCGTCGGAGCGGATGTCGATGCGCCAGCCGGTCAGCCGGGCCGCCAGACGGGCGTTCTGGCCCTCCTTGCCGATGGCGAGCGAGAGCTGATAGTCGGGCACGACCACCCGCGCGGACCGGGCGGCCGCGTCCAGGATCTCGACCGAGTTGACCCGGGCCGGCGACAGCGCCGAGGCGACGAGCGTGGCGGGGTCCTCCGACCAGTCGACGATGTCGATCTTCTCGCCCTGAAGCTCGGACATCACCTGCCGCACGCGCTGCCCCATCGGACCGATGCAGGCACCCTTCGCGTTGACGCCCGGGACGTTCGAGCGCACGGCGATCTTGGTGCGATGGCCGGCCTCACGGGCGATGGCGGCGATCTCCACGGTGCCGTCGGCGATCTCGGGGACCTCGAAGGCGAAGAGCTTCTTGACCAGGTTGGGGTGGGAGCGCGACAGCGTGATCTGCGGGCCGCGCATGCCCTTGCGGACGCTCATGACCAGTGCCTTGATGCGGGTGCCGTGGGTGTAGTCCTCCCCCGGCACGCGCTCGCCGACGGGCAGCGTCGCCTCGATCTTGCCGAGGTCGACGAGCACGTCGTCGGGGTTGCGTCCCTGCTGGATGACGCCCGAGATGATGTCGCCCTCCTTGCCGGAGAACTCGCCGAACTTCACCTCGTCCTCGGCGTCGCGCAGCCGCTGGAGCACGATCTGCTTCGCCGTCGTGGCGGCGATGCGGCCGAAGCCCTCCGGGGTGTCGTCGTACTCGCCGACGACGTTGCCCTCGTCGTCCAGCTCGGCGGCGAGGACGCTCACGTGCCCGGTCTTGCGGTCGAGCTCCACGCGGGCGTGCTGCTGAGCGCCCGCTGTCTTGTGGTAGGCGGTCAGCAGACCGGTCTCGATCGCCTCGACGAGGACGTCGAACGAGATCTCGCGCTCGCGCTCCAGCATCCGAAGGATGCTCAGGTCGATGTCCATCAGGCTCTCCTACTCGTCCTCATGCTTGTTGAACTCGATCTGCACCAGCGCCTTGGCGACCTCGGCGTAGGGCAGGACGCGGGCCGTCCCCGCCACGTCCACGGTGGCGCCCTCCTCGTCGCAGGAGGTGATCCGGCCGGTCACCGACGAGCCGTCGGCGAGGGTGGCCTTGACCAGGCGACCGGTGTTGCGGCGCCAGTGGCGCGGCAGGGTGAGCGGGCGGTCGACACCGCGGGAGGTCACCTCGAGCGTGTAGGGCTGCTCCCCCATCACGTCGGAGGCGTCCAGGACGCGGTTGATCTCGCGCGTCGCGTCGGCGACGTCGTCGAGCGTCACGCCGCCGTCCTTGTCGACGGCGATCCGCAGGATGCGGCGCTTGCCGGCGGGGGTGATCTCCACCGCCTCGATGTCGAGCTCGAGGGCACGGAGTGGTGACGCGAGCTCACTCTCGATGCTGCTCGCGATGGCGTCCTGACGGGCCTGGCTCACGCCTGCGCGACCTCCGTGTCCTGTTGTGGGTGCGTGTTGTGGGTGGTGCGTCCGCCCGGCACGAAGGCCGGTTCCGGTGAACGCACACCTTACCGGCTCCGGCGCCGATCGGAGCACCCGCGACGGCCGCTAGGGTCTCCTCCGTGCACGAGCCGCGACGTACCTCCTACACCCGCCGTACGACGCTGGGCCTGCTCGGTGTCGCACTCGCCGGTACGGCGGGTTGCTCGGTGGACTCCACCGTCGACTCGCTGCGGCCGTCCCCGCTGCCGACTCCGCAGGCGCCCACGAACCCCGACCTCGCGCTGGTGTCCGAGGTGCGCGCGGCCATCGCGACTGCCGACCGTCAGGCGCCGGCCGACTTCACCAGGAGGCACGACGCCCAGCTGGCGTCGTTCCCGCCGTCTCGGCACGCCGCCCACCGCGCCGGCTCGGGGAGCTGGCAGTCGCGTCAGCAGGACCTCGTCGCCACGCTGACCGATGCTGCGGTCAGGGCCGAGGACCCCGATCTCGTCCGCGCCCTGGCGTCGATGGCCGCCGCCCAGCGCCAGCTCCTCGCTTCCCGGGGGCTCGCATGAGCACGGTTCACATGAGCACGGCGCGCGTCGCCGCGCTCCAGACCGCGCTCGCCGCGGAGCACGCCGCGATCTACGTGTACGGCGTCCTCGGCGGCCGCACCTCGGCATCGCAGGACCCCACGCTCGCCGACTCCCTCCGCACGGCGTACGACGACCACGTGACCGCCCGCGACGCGCTGATCGACCGCGTGGTGGCGGCCGGGTCCGACCCGGTCGGGTCGTCGGCGGCGTACGCGCGCCCTGGCGGGATCGACTCGCCGAGCGGCGTACGCAGGGCGGCGCTCCAGGTGGAGCGACGCTGCGCCGCCGCCTACCTCGCCGGCATGGCCGCGGTGACCGGCACCGACCGACGGCTGCTCGTCGGCGCACTGGGTGACACCGCGGTGCGCGAGCTCGCGTTCGGCGGCGCACCGGAGACGTTCCCCGGCACACGCTGAGGGGGCGTTCTCGCGGGGCAGTCCTCGGCTGATGCCTCGACGCTGACGCCTTGACAAAGAAGAAGGCCCGCGGTCGTCTGGTGCGGGGAACTCCCGAGATGTTCCCCGAAACCGGACGACCGCGGGCCAGGAAGGCCTGGACACGAGGCCGCTTCGAGAGCTCCGCCTCGAAAGTGGGGACCGACGGGTTTCGCTCTCATGCACAAGTTTGCAGTGAGCCCTCGATCAGGGGCCAGAGGGCGGCTGGGTCATGCTTGTGCATTGCATAAACCTGCAGACCATCCCTGTCTCTTGGCCCTATCGCCACGCGCACCCAACGCCAGCGCCGAGCGCCCGGGTATCACCCGCAAACGCCACTCACATGCGCCCGGTCTCGAGGAGGCTGCGGTGCCAGCCGAGCGCCTCGTCGAGCAGGTGCGGGGTGTGGAGGGCGTGCGGATGAGCCTTCTGGGCGCGCTCGAAGTAGTCCTCGAGCCGGTCCCGGAAGTCGGGGTGGGCGCACCGGTCGATGATCCGGCGGGCCCGGGCCCGGGGCGAGAGCCCACGCAGGTCGGCCAGGCCCTGCTCGGTGACGAGCACCTGGACGTCGTGCTCGGTGTGGTCGATGTGGCTGGCGAACGGCACGATGGCCGAGATCGCGCCGTCCTTCGCCGTCGACGGCGAGACGAAGAAGTTGAGATAGGCGTTGCGCGCGAAGTCGCCGCTGCCGCCGATGCCGTTCATGATCGCGCTGCCGGCCACGTGGGTGGAGTTGACGTTGCCGTAGATGTCGGCCTCGATCATGCCGTTGATGGCGATCAGCCCGAGCCGGCGGACGACCTCAGGATGGTTCGAGATCTCCTGGCTGCGCAGCAGGATCCGACCCTTGTAGTCGTTGACGCTTGCGTTGAAGCGGCGTACGCCGTCAGGCGAGAGCCCGAAGGAGGTGGCTGAGACTCCGGTGAGCTTGCCGGCGTCCAACAGGTCGAGGAGGCCGTCCTGGATGGTCTCGGTGTAGGACGTCAGCCCCTCGAACTCGCTCTCGAGCAGCCCCGCCATCACCGCGTTGGCGACGTTGCCGACGCCCGACTGCAGCGGCAGCAGGCTCGCCGGCATCCGGTCGTGGCGGACCTCGTGGCGCAGGAAGTCGACGAGCAGGTCGGCCATCGCGCGGCTGTGGTCGTCGAGCGGCGCGAGCGGGCTGTTGCGGTCCGGCGCGTTGGTCTCGACGACCGCGACCACTCGGTCGGGGTCGACCCGGAGGTAGGGGTCTCCGATGCGCTGCATCGGCGAGGTGAGCTGGATCGGCGCGCGATGGGGAGGGAGCCGGGTGCCGTAGTAGACGTCGTGGAAGCCTTCGAACTCGCGCGGCTGCCAACTGTTGACCTCGAGGACCACCCGGTCGGCGTGCTCGAGCCAGGTCTTGTTGTTGCCGACCGAACTGCTCGGCACCAGCAGGCCGTGCGGCAGGATCGCTGCCACCTCGATGACGGCGGCGTCGAGCGGACCGTAGAAGCCGAACCAGCTGTGCTGCGCCGTATGGCTCAGGTGAGCGTCGACGTACTCGACCTCACCGTCGTTGATCTGGCGACGCAGGACCGGGTCGGACTGATAGGGGATGCGCTTGCTCAGCCCGTGGGCAGCCGCGAGGACGCCGTCGAGGTCGGGCGCGGTCGACGCGCCCGACCACGCCTGGATCCGGAAATCCTCGCCACGGTCGTGGGCCGCCGTCATCCGCTCCGCCAGCGCGCCCGGCACCGCCTTGGGATAGCCGGCGCCGGTGAACCCGCTGAAGCCCACCGTGTCGCCCGGGCGGATCTGGGCGGCCGCGTCGGCGGCTGTCATCACCCGCCCGGCCAGGGCTCGGTCGAGGATCCGGTCGGCCCCGCCGCCCGGGCTCATGCCCGGACGAGCCGGGCCAGGTGGGCGGCCGCCTCGGCGACCGGGACGTCGCTCCGCTCCCCCGAGCGCCGGTCCTTGACCTCGACGAGACCGTCGACGAGGCCGCGCCCGACGGTGACGATCGTCGGCACGCCGATCAACTCGGCGTCCTTGAACTTCACCCCGGGGCTGACCTTCTCGCGGTCGTCGTAGAGCACGTCGATCCCCGCCGCCTCGAGCTCGGCGGCCAGGCGCGCGGCGGCCTCGAAGACCGCCTTGTCCTTGCCCGTGGCGACCAGGTGGACGTCGTACGGCGCGACGTTGCGCGGCCAGCAGAGGCCGATGTCGTCGAGGGTGCCCTCGGCGATCGCCGCCACGGCCCGGGTGACGCCGATGCCGTAGGAGCCCATCGTGACGGTGACGAGCTTGCCGAACTCGTCGAGGACCTGGAGGCCGAGGGCGTCGGCGTACTTGCGGCCGAGCTGGAAGACGTGGCCCATCTCGATGCCCCGGGCCGACTCCAGGACGCCGTCCTCGCAGTTGGGGCAGGCGTCGCCGTCCCAGACCTCGGCGGCCTCGATGGTGCCGTCAGGGGTGAAGTCACGGCCGGCGACCAGGTCGAGGACGTGCTGACCGTCGACGTCCGCACCGGTGACCCAGCGGGTGCCCTCGACGACGCGCGGGTCGACGAGGTACCTGATGCCGGACGCGTTGTCCTCCCCCAGCACGCCGGGGCCGATGTAGCCCTTCACGAGCGCCGGGTGCTTCTTCAGCTCGGCCTCGTCCATGGGCACGACCTCGATCGGCTCGAGCTGGCCCTCGAGCCGCTTCTGGTCGACCTCGCGGTCACCGGGCAGCCCGATCGCCAGCGGCTCGGTGGTGCCGTCGGGGTGCTTGAGCAGCACCAGGACGTTCTTGAGCGTGTCCGCCGCCGTCCACGGGCGGTCCTCGCGCGAGAAGGCGGTGTTGAGGTGGTCGACGAGCGACTCGATCGTGGGCGTGCCGGGGGTGTCCTCGGCGTGGGCGGCCGGCGCGTCGTCGTACGGCACAGGCGCGGGCGGCCGGACCTGGACGGCCTCGACGTTGGCGGCGTAGTCGCACTTCGTGCAGCGCACGTAGGTGTCCTCGCCGACCGCGGCCTTGGCGAGGAACTCCTCCGACGCGGAGCCGCCCATGGCGCCGGACGTCGCCTTGACGATGACGTACTCGAACCCGAGCCTGTCGAAGATCTTGACGTAGGCGTCACGGTGGCGCTGGTAGCTCGCCTCCAGTCCCGCGTCGTCGACGTCGAAGGAGTAGGAGTCCTTCATGATGAACTCGCGCCCGCGCAGCAGGCCGGCGCGCGGACGCGCCTCGTCGCGGTACTTGTTCTGGATCTGGTAGAGCGAGAGCGGCAGGTCCTTGTAGGAGCCGTAGAGGTCCTTCACCAGGAGGGTGAACATCTCCTCGTGGGTCGGCCCGAGGAGATAGTCGGCGTCCTTGCGGTCCTTGAGGCGGAAGATGCCGTCGCCGTACTCCGTCCACCGGCCGGTGGCCTCGTAGGGCTCACGCGGCAGCAGCGCCGGGAAGGTCACCTCCTGGGCGCCGATCGCCGACATCTCGTCGCGGATGATGCCCTCGACCTTGCGCAGCACGCGCAGCCCGAGCGGCAGCCAGGTGTAGATCCCCGGGGCGGCGCGGCGGATGTAGCCCGCGCGGACGAGCAGCTTGTGGCTCGCGACCTCGGCGTCCGCCGGATCCTCACGCAGGGTCCGCAGGAACAAGGTCGACATCCTGGCGATCATGACGAGAAGGGTACGGCGCCGGCTCGGTGGGCGGCGAACCAGATCCCCCGCTCAGAACATGACCGTCGAGAACCGATCCGTCTCGACGAAGCCGGCCCGCTCATAGGCCGTGCGTGCCGGTGCGTTCCACTCGTTGACGTAGAGCGAGACCGCCGGAGCGATCTCCCGCTTCACGATCTCGGCGACCGCGGCCATGCCGCGGGTGGCGAGGCCCTCGCCACGGCGCTCGGGCGGGACGTAGACGCCCTGGATCTGGGCAGCGTACGGCGTCGCGCAGGCGACCTCCGCCTTGAAGACGAGCCGCCCCTCGTCGAACCGCGCGAACGACCAACCTCGAGAGATGAGCTGCATGACCCGGGCGCGGTAGAGGTCGCTGCCGCCGCCCCACTCCGGGGAGACACCGACCTCCTCGGTGTACATCGCCACGCAGGCCGGGTAGAGCACGGCGAGGTCGCCGCGCGTCGTACGCCGCACGTGTTCGTCGGGCTCGACCCGGCTCGGCAGCCGCTGCTCCAGATGGGGCTGCTCCCACCGCGTCTCACGCGGCCGTCCCCAGGAGGGCCCGACCATCGACCAGAACGCCCGCACCGGCAGCTGCGGGCCCACGATCGTCGACACGGTGCGCCCACGGCCGAGGGCGCGCTCGCCGAAGGCGAGCGCGTCGTCCTCGGAGGCCTCGATCGGGACGAGGTTGGCGCCGACGTGACAGGCTGCGACGAGGTCGCCACCGGACCACCGGCCCCACATCTCGCCGCCGAGCCAGCGGGGCTCGAGACTGGTCGTGCGGGCGCGGTACTCCGCGAAGACGTTGACCACCGGATCGCGGCCGGTCAGCTCCAGGAACGCCGGCAGGTCACCGGCGTTCAGCGGCCGGATCCCCTGGCGCGTCGTGAGCATGGGACGAGCCTACGGTGTCGGAGGCCGGACATCGGTGCATGCTCGTCAAGCTGAACAGCCGGCCCGGCCGAGCGCCTCAGGAGACGCTGACCTCGGCGCCGGCGCCCTCGACGGGCTCCATGCCCTCGGCGATCTTCATCGCCTCCTCGATGAGCGTCTCGACGATCGCCGCCTCGGGGACGGTCTTGATGACCTCGCCCTTGACGAAGATCTGGCCCTTGCCGTTGCCGGAGGCGACCCCGAGATCGGCCTCGCGGGCCTCACCGGGGCCGTTGACGACGCAGCCCATGACCGCGACGCGGAGCGGCACCTCGAGGCCGTCGAGACCAGCGGTCACCTCGTTGGCGAGCTTGTAGACATCGACCTGGGCCCGGCCGCAGGACGGACAGGAGACGATCTCGAGCCGACGCGGGCGGAGGTTGAGCGACTCCAGGATCTGGAGGCCCACCTTGACCTCCTCGACCGGCGGCGCGGAGAGGGAGACGCGGATGGTGTCACCGATGCCCTTGCTGAGCAGCGCGCCGAAGGCGGTGGCGGACTTGATCGTGCCCTGGAACGCCGGGCCCGCCTCGGTCACGCCGAGGTGGAGCGGCCAGTCGCCGCGCTCGGCGAGGAGCTCGTAGGCGCGGACCATGACGACCGGATCGTTGTGCTTGACCGAGATCTTGAAGTCGTGGAAGTCGTGCTCCTCGAAGAGGCTCGCCTCCCACACCGCCGACTCGACGAGCGCCTCGGGCGTGGCCTTGCCGTACTTCTCCAGCAGACGCTTGTCGAGCGACCCGGCGTTGACGCCGATCCGGATCGAGACCCCGGCGTCCTTGGCCGCCTTGGCGATCTGCTTGACCTGGTCGTCGAACTTCTTGATGTTGCCGGGATTGACCCGCACGCCGGCGCAGCCGGCGTCGATGGCCGCGAAGACGTACTTCGGCTGGAAGTGGATGTCGGCGATGACCGGGATCTGCGACTTGTGCGCGATCGCCGGCAGCGCCTCCGCGTCGTCCTGGCTCGGGCACGCGACGCGCACGATGTCGCAGCCCGCGGCGGTGAGCTCGGCGATCTGCTGGAGGGTGCTGTTGACATCGGCGGTGAGCGTCGTCGTCATCGACTGCACCGAGATCGGGTGGTCGCTGCCGACACCGACCGAGCCGACCTTGATCTGGCGGGTCTGACGACGAGGAGCGAGGACCGGCGGCGGAGCGGCAGGCATACCCAAGGAGATCGCGGTCATGCTGGTCAGGTTAGTCCTCTCAGTTGGACGGGAGATGAATGGGGACGACGACGTCGGCATAGATGAGGATGACGCTCACCACGAGGATCACCGCGGCCATCGCATAGGTCAGCGGCAACAGCTTCGCGGCGTCGATCCCGCCCGGGTCCGGTCGTCCCCGGACCCGGGCGATGCCGCGGCGTACGGCCTCGACCACGGTGGTGGCGATCTGGCCGCCGTCGAACGGCGGCAGCGGCACCAGGTTGAGGAGCCCGAGGAAGAGGTTGAGGGAGGCGAGGATCAGCAGGATCGAGGTCAGTCGCTCCATCGCGCTCACCCCGTCGTGCGAGGCGATCTCCCCGGCGACCCGGCCGGCGCCCACGACACTCTGCGGGCCGTTGGGGTCGCGCTTCTCCAGCCCGACGGCCGCGCGCGCCACGTGGTAGACCTTCGGCGGCAGCGAGCCGATCGCCTTGAGCGTCTCCCAGGTGCCGCTCGCCATCGTGTCGACGGTGTAGCCGAGGCCCTGCCGCTCGCGGACCTGCGCCGGGGTGATGCCCAGGAAGCCGGCCTTGACCGACGCGTCGGCGTCCTCCAGCGACGGCAGGTCCGTGACCGTGGTGCTGGTGTGGAGCGTGAGCGTCTTGCCGTCGCGCTCGACGACCAGCGTCGCGGCGCCGGCGTCGTTGCCCCGGATGAGCGTCTGGAGCTCGTCGTAGTCGCTGATCCGGGTGCCGTTGAATGCCACGATCCGGTCGCCCGGGAGCAGCCCGGCCTTCTTCGCCGGCGACTCGGGGTCCTTGGCCGTGCAGTCGCCCGGGTCCGTCCCGGTCTCGACCACCTTCACGCAGGCCGACACCTGCGACACGGTCTGCGTGGGGGTGTCGACGCCGTACCCCATGAAGACGACCGCGAAGAGGAGGAAGGCGATGACCAGGTTGGTCGCCACGCCCGACCCCATCACGACGATCTTCTTCCACCACGGCAGCTTGTAGAAGAGCCGGTGGTGGTCGTGGGGGCCGACGTGCTCGTACTCCGCGCTCCGGGCGTCGGCGACGAGTTGCGCGAACATGCCGGTGTTGCGGCTCCGGACGCGGGTCTCGTCCTCGCCCTCACCGGGCTCGATCATCCCCACGAGCTTGACGTAGCCACCGAGCGGGATCGCCTTGACGCCGTACTCCGTCTCGCCCTTGCGCCGGGACCAGATCGTGCGGCCGAAGCCGACGAAGTATTGCGTCACCTTGACGTTGTAGAGCTTGCCGGGGATGAGGTGGCCGAGCTCGTGGAGGCCCACGGACGCCGCCAGCCCGACCACGAAGATCAGGACGCCGACGAGGTAGAGCAGGGCGGTCATGCGGTCTCCAGCAGTCGAGCGGTCTCCTCGCGCGCCCAGGCGTCGGCGGCGAGCACGTCCTCCACCGTGAGCGCGGGGAGGGAGTCGTGCGCGCCCGAGCCTACGGGGGCGATCCCAACAACGCCCGATCCGTGACGCTCGACCACCTCGGCGACCGTGTCGACGATGCCGGTGAAGGGCAGTCGGCCCTCGTGGAAGGCGTCGACGCAGACCTCGTTGGCGGCGTTGTAGACCGCAGGGTAGGTCGCCCCGAGCTGCCCCACGTGACGCGCGAGCCTCACCGCGGGGAAGGCGTCGTCGTCGAGCGGCTCGAAGCGCCAGTCGGACGCCTTCGTCCAGTCGATCGGGGTCTCCGCGTCGGCGATGCGGTCGGGCCAGGCCATGCCCATCGCGATGGGCACCATCATGGTCGGCAGCCCGAGCTGGGCGACGACCGCGCCGTCGGTGAACTCCACCATCGAGTGGATGTACTGCTGCGGGTGGACGACGACCTCGATCCGGTCGAAGGGGACGTCGAAGAGCAGATGGGCCTCGATCACCTCGAGCCCCTTGTTGACCAGGGTCGCGGAGTTGGTGGTGATGACCCGGCCCATCGCGAAGTTGGGGTGCTTGAGCGCCTCGGCAGGCGTGACGTCGGCGAGCTCCGCGCGGCTCCGTCCCCGGAAGGGGCCGCCGCTGGCGGTGACGACCAGGCGGCGCACCTCGTCGGGGCTGCCCGCCCGCAGGCTCTGCGCGATCGCGCTGTGCTCGGAGTCGACCGGCACGATCTGGCCCGGTTCCGCGACCCTCTTCACCAGCGGGCCGCCGATGATGAGCGACTCCTTGTTGGCCAGCGCCAGGGTGTTGCCCGCCTCGAGCGCGGCGAGGGTCGGACGCAGTCCCACGGCCCCGGTGATGCCGTTGAGGACGACGTCGGCCGCACGCGCCGCCGCCTCGACGCTCGCGCCCTCCCCCAGCCCGTGGAACGCCGGCGCGAACTCGGCGACCTGCCGCTCGAACAGCGCGGTGCTCGCCGGGCTGGACCCGCCGGCCGTCAGCGCGACGACCCGGAAGCGGTCGGGGTTGCGGCGTACGAGCTCGAGGGCCTGGGTCCCGATCGACCCCGTCGAACCGAGGATCACGACATCTCTCACCCGGCCATCCTCCCAGTCCGGTCCCGAGGTGATGCCCAGGGTGCGCCATGGCGCACCCTGGGCATCACCTCGCGGTTAGGTTGTGCCCGTGAAGCACCATCGCGGCCGCCTCGTCAACGTCGAGACCCTCGCGGAGCTCGACCATCGTCTCGCGGCCGGAGCCACGTCGCTGCGGGGCTGGCGCCTGCGCGGGCTCGACCTGACCGACCGGTCGGCGGCGCTGCACCGGCTCGAGCTGACCGGGGCGACGTTCCTCGGCTGCCGGTTCGCGCCGGGCGACGCGGAGCTCGCCGAGGCGCAGGGCGCGCTGCTGCTGCCGACGATCCCCGAGGTCCCGGTCGACGTCTACCGCTCCACGCTCTACGCCCCCGATGAGCTGTACGACGCGCCCGACTACCGTCGTACGCTCGACGCTCGGGCCTATGCTTGGTCCCAGCAGCACGGCGGTCCGGACGACACGCTCGCCCGGGCGCTCCACGACCACGCGATCGACCAGGCGCTGGAGTCCTGGATCACGGGGCGCCACCTCGTCGGCGTGATGGGCGGTCACGCGGTGGAGCGTGGGTCGTCGGCGTACGCCGACGCGGCCCGCCTCGGGCGGCTGCTCGGCCGCGCCCACACCGTCGCCACCGGCGGCGGTCCGGGCGCGATGGAGGCCGCCAACCTCGGCGCCTGGCTCGCCGACCGGCCCGAGGAGGACCTCACTGCGGCGCTGGACACGTTGGCGAGGGTGCCGGGCTTCCGGCCCTCGATCCAGGGCTGGGTCGAGGTGGCCCTCGACGTGCGGGAGCGGGTGGGGGGCGAGCCCGGGCGCTCGCTCGGGATCCCGACCTGGCACTACGGCCACGAGCCGCCGAACGTGTTCGCCGGCGTGGTCGCGAAGTACTTCCGCAACGCGACCCGCGAGGCGATCCTGCTCGAGGTCTGCGACGCGGGCATCGTCTTCCTCCCCGGGCTGGGCGGGACGGTCCAGGAGGTCTTCCAGGACGCCTGCGAGAACTACTACGCCGACACCTCCGCGGTCGCGCCGATGGTGCTCGTCGGCGTGGACTACTGGACGCGCGACCTGCCGGCCTGGCCGCTGCTCCAGTCGCTCGCCCGCGGGCGCGCGATGGAGGGCCACGTGCACCTCGTCGACACCCTCGACGAGGCCGCGGGCGTGCTCAACGGGCACTCACGCTGAGAGCTGCCGCGGCATGGCGCGCTCCGCGATGACGTCGCGATAGTGGCCGACGAGCGCCTCGTTGACCGTGCGCCACGACTTGTGGGCGACGCTCACCCGTCCGTTGCGTCCCATCCGACGCCGCTGCTGCGCGTCGCGGCGGAGCAGGTCGACATAGCCGGCCAGCGCCGCGGCGTCGCCCGGCTCGTAGAGGAACCCCGTCACCTGGTCCGAGACGATGTCCACCGGCCCGCCGGAGCGCGGGGCGACCACTGGTACGCCGGACGCCAGCGCCTCCTGCGCGGACTGGCAGAACGTCTCATGGCGGCCGGTGTGGACGAAGACGTCGAGCGAGGCGTACGCCGCCCCGAGCTCCTCGCCGTGGAGCACCCCGAGGAAACGCGCGTGCGGCAGCAGGGCGCGCAGGCGGTGCTCCTCGGGGCCTCCGCCGACGAGCACGACGGCGAGCCGAGGGTCCGCGGTGAGCGCGCCAAGGAGCTCCAGCTCCTTCTCGGCGGCCAGCCGGCCGACGTACCCGACGATCATCTGGCCCTCGGGGGCGAGTCGCGCCCGCAGGTCGTGGTCGAGCCGCGAGGGGTGGAAGGCCTCGACGTCGACACCCCGAGGCCACAGCTCCGTGCGCAAGATCCCGAGTCGGTCGAGCTGGGTCAGGCTGGAGGTGCTCGGCGCCAGGGTCCGGTCGACACCGGCGTGGATCTTGCGGGTGAGGGCCGCCATCGCCTTCGAGGCGCCGGCGACGCCGTACCTCTCGGCGAAACCGACCAGGTCGGTCTGGTAGATCGCGACGGTCGGGACGCCGAGCTCGTTCGCCACCCGGACCGCCTGGTAGCCGAGTGTGGCCGGTGACGCGACGTGGACGACGTCGGGGCGGAAGCGCAGCATGACGTGACGCAGCCGGCGGCGCGTCTCGAGGCCGATGCGGAAGTCGCGGTAGAACCATAGGTTCGCGCCGCGGGCGCGCGTGACCGGGAAGCCGGCGTACGACGCCGGGCCGGTCGGCGCGACCAGCTCGGCCGCGTGCCCCTCGGCGGCGAGGTGCTCCAGGACGCGGCGGACCGAGTTGGTGACGCCGTTGACCTGCGGCAGGAAGGACTCGGAGACGACCAGCACCCGCAGCGGGTCGCGCCTGCGGGCGGGCATCGCGGTGACCTCGAGCTGAGTGGCCATAGCTCGATGGTCAGCGGCGAGACACAACGGCACGCCAGGGTCAGTTGACGTGTCGGTGAATGAGCTGTGGCTAGTTCTGTGACAGGAGAGGCAGGCGGTAGGACCGCTCCTGGCCGAAGGCCTCGAAGCCGGCGCGCCGCAGGATCGGCCCGCTCGTCTCCACCCTGCCCTTCACCAGCGCCATCGTCGCGCCGTGGTCCGCGGCGTACGCCAGCCGGGCGGCCAGCACCGCGCGGTAGGCGCCGTGACCACGGAGGTCGGGGTGCGTCGCTCCGCCCCAGAGCCGCGCCACGCCGTCGGCGAGGGTCAGCCCGCCCGTGCCGGCCGGCCGTCCGTCGACGTACACCACGACGGAACCGCCCCGGCCGACGGCGTGGTCGGCGGCGTATTCGGCCGCCCACTTCCGGGCCCGCTCATCGTCGGGGACGGTGCCCTCGCCGAACGCTGCGACCGAGACGACGGCGCCGTCGCGGATCGTCTCCGGGTCGTTGCGCCAGCGCACCTCGATGCCGGCCGGCACGTGCAGATCGCGTACGCCGGCCAGCGACTGCGCGAAGACGTCGACCGTCTCCTCGGGCCTGCCGCCCCGCGCGCGCAGCAGGTCCTCGAGGCCCGCCGGGCAGTCGAGCCTGACCCAGGCGACCAGCTCCCGATCACCCCAGGCACGCACCTGCGCGACAACCTCGCCGAAGGCCTCCTCCAGGTCACCGGCCGGCGCGAAACGGTTCAGGGTCGGAGGGAGCCCGACGTGGTCGGGCCAGCGGACGAGCAGACGGTCGTCGGTGTCGACCACCGTCGCGTCGTCGGGATACCACACCCAGGCATTGCTCGCCGCCACCACGGCGGACGAGTCGAGCGCGCTCACGTGCCGGACGCTAGCACCCCGGAACTGCGGCCATGCGCCTCCGTCGATCAGTCCCGCTCGGCCGACACCGCCGAGATCCACCGGCGGATCTCGGCGGGAGACCGCAGCACGACGATGGGGAGGTCGGGGCGGGTGGCGGCCAGGTGCTCGACGCGGCCCGGCCCGAGGCCATGCGTCCGCCACGCCCAGCGGATGATGTGGTCACGGTCGCGCAGGATCGTCCGCAACCGGGGCTCGACGTTGCCGTTCCAGAGGACCTCACGGCGCAGCGACCGGCGCACGGTCCGTGCGACCACCCGGCTCATGACCAGGTGCCGATCGAGCAGCAGGTAGACGACGAGGTCGCAGTGCGCCAGGAGGATCGGACGCGCTGCGTCGTACTGGTACTCGGTGATCCACGACTCCCGACCGGCGAGCGCCTCGACGTCCGCGATGAACTCCGCACGAGGCGTCCAGTCCTCACCGTGGAACAGCGCGTCGATCTCGGTGTAGGGCACGCCGAGCAGATGCGACAGCCGCTTGGCGAGCGTCGACTTCCCGGAGCCGGAGGTCCCGCCGACCAGGATGCGGCGCGGACGGTAGGGCAACGCGTCGTCGGGTCCGAGGACCGACACGTCGCTACTCCTTGGCGGCGAGCTGCCCGCAGGCGCCGTCGATCTCCCGGCCGCGGGTGTCTCGGACGGTCGTCGAGATGCCCTTGGCCTCCAGGCGGCGGACGAACTCACGCTCGTCGGCCGGGTCGGACGCCGTCCACTTCGACCCCTCGATGGGGTTGAGCGGGATCAGGTTCACGTGGACCCAGCCCCAGTCGCCGTAGGAGTTAAGCACGTCGGCGAGCAGGTCGGCGCGCCAGGCCTGGTCGTTGATGCCGCGCATCATGGCGTACTCGATCGAGACGCGACGCTTGGTCTTGTGGGCGTACTCCCACGCCGCCTCGACGGTCTCGGCGACCGAGAAACGGGTGTTGATCGGGACCAGCTCGTTGCGGAGCTCGTCGTCGGGCGCGTGCAGGCTCAGCGCCAGCGTCACCGGGATGCCCTCGTCGGCGAGCTGCCTGATCCGCGGCACCAGCCCGACGGTCGACACCGTGATGCCGCGCGCCGACATGCCGAGCCCGTCCGGCGCGGGGGCCGTCAGGCGGCGTACGGCGCCGATGACCGCCTTGTAGTTGGCGAGCGGCTCCCCCATCCCCATGAAGACCACGTTGGACACCCGGCCCGGGCCACCAGGCACCTCGCCGCGCGCGAGCGACCGCGCTCCGGCGACGACCTGCTCGACGATCTCGGCGGTCGACATGTTGCGCTGGAGACCGCCCTGCCCGGTCGCACAGAACGGACAGGCCATCCCGCATCCGGCCTGGCTGGAGACGCACATGGTCGCGCGGTCGGGATAGCGCATGAGCACCGACTCCACGAGCGCACCGTCGAAGAGCTTCCACAGCGTCTTGCGCGTGGTCCCCTTGTCGGCCTCGAGGGTGCGCAGCGACGTCATCAGCTCGGGCAGGAACCCGGCGACGAGGTCGGCGCGCTGCACGGCCGGGAGGTCGGTCATCTGCTCGGGGTCGTCGACGAGCCGCTCGAAGTAGTGCACCGAGAGCTGCTTGGCGCGGAAGGCCGGCAGGCCGAGCTCCTTCGCCGCCTCCTGTCGCTCCGGGAGCGAGAGGTCGGCCAGATGGCGCGGCGGCTTGGCCCGGCCACGCGGCGGACTCATGACCAGGGGAAGCGCCCGCCCGGCCATGGCGGCGGCTTCGGCCTCGGGCGAGGTGGCGGAGGGCGCGGGACTCTCGGACATCGACACCATTCTCCCACCCGTCGCAGACCGGGCCTAAACGTCGCGAGACGGTCAACTGTGCTTGATCATCACCCAGAGCACGAGCGTGGCGACCCCGACCACCACGACGACGGTCGAGACGATGCCGAGCCAGACGAACTCGGCGAAGCGCCGGGTCTTGCGCGGGACCAGCAGGGCCAGGGGTACGGCGAGCGTGACGAGCACCCAGGGGAAGTAGTCCTCCGCCTTCTCCGGCCCGAAGACCCACGCCAGGATCGCCCCGGCGATGCCCGGCACCACGATGATGAAGAGCAGTCCGGCGTAGAACCCGGTCAGCGCCGCGAAGGTCGGGTGCGACCGGTGCCACCAGGCGAAGTGGCCCTCGCCCGACTCGTGGT
This sequence comes from Nocardioides eburneus, assembly GCF_040838215.1. Taxonomy (NCBI): domain Bacteria; kingdom Bacillati; phylum Actinomycetota; class Actinomycetes; order Propionibacteriales; family Nocardioidaceae; genus Nocardioides; species Nocardioides eburneus. The sequence goes on from NZ_JBFPJR010000003.1 coordinate 51,680, forward strand.
CGGAGGCAGGAGCGCCCGTTCCGTCGCCCGTGGGGACGTCGGGCTCCGCGACCGTCGTCGGCTCCTCGCTCATCTGTCACACGGTAGTCCGGCGGGCCGCCCCACTCCGGCCATGCGGCCGCGAAACGCCGAGCGGACTTCGCCGGTCGGGCCGGTCAGAAGACGGCGTAGTGAAGCAGCAGCCACACCGGAGCGATGGTGGCGAGCAGGGAGTCGAGGCGGTCCATCAGGCCGCCGTGGCCGGGGATGACCTGGCTCATGTCCTTGACGCCCAGGTCACGCTTGATCACCGACTCGCACAGGTCACCGAGGACGGCCATCACGACGGCGATGACACCGAGCGCGACGCCGACGTACCAGCGGCCGTCCAGGAGCAGCGTGACGACCACGATGCCGACCGCCACGGTGAAGACGAACGACCCGGCAAAGCCCTCCCAGGACTTCTTCGGGGAGATGACGGGCGCCATCGGGTGCTTGCCGAAGAGGACGCCCGCGACGAAGCCGCCGATGTCGGAGGCGATCGTCACCAGCACCCAGGCGATGACGCCCTTGACCCCGGCGTCACCGAAGCCGCCGGCACCGATGCCGCCGCCCTCGCTGAGCATCAGCGCGACGAACGAGCCGAGGAACGGCACGTAGAGGACGGTGAAGACCGACGCCGTCGCCGTACGCACGTAGCCGTCGACGCCCCGGTGGAGCAGCCACAGCATGATCGAGAGGCCGGTGACCGCGGTCGCGGTGACGAGGGCGTCGGAGCCCCAGAAGTAGGCCACCGCCACCATCACGACCCCGCCGACCATGAGCGGCTGCTCCGGCAGGTCGATCTCCTTGGCGAGCATGCCGCGGCGCAGCTCCCAGACCGCCACGACCACCGCGACGGCCACGAGGACCATGAACGCGGTCTTGACGATGAGGAGACTGGCGGCGACGACGCCGAGGAGGACGACCGCCGACGCGATCGACACCGGGACGTTGCGGCCGGCACGGCCGTAGTCCTTCTTCGGCGGCTCGGCGCTCGGGCGTGGGGGCTGCGGCGTGGCGGCGGGCATCGAGATGTCCGTCATGGGCGCTCCGGGATCGAGGTCCTCAGACCTCGATCAGCTCGGCTTCCTTGTTCTTGAGCATCTCGTCGATCGCGTCGGTGTGCTTCTTGGTGAGGGCGTCGAGGCGCTTCTCGGCGCCGGTGACGTCGTCCTTGCCGACCTCGCCGTCCTTCTCCAGCTTCTCCAGGCCCTGCTTGGCCGTACGACGCAGGTTGCGGACCGCGACGCGACCCTCCTCCGCCTTGGTGCGGGCGATCTTGATGTACTCCTTGCGGCGCTCCTCGGTCAGTTCCGGGAACACGCAGCGCAGGATCTTGCCGTCGTTCGCCGGGTTCACCCCCAGGTCGGAGTCACGGATGGCCTTCTCGATGTTGGCCATCGCGCCCATGTCGAACGGCGCGATCACGATGATGCGAGGCTCGGGCGAAGTGAAGGTGGCGAGCTGCTGGATCGGGGTCGGCGTGCCGTAGTAGTCCACCAGGATCTTGTTGAACATGCTGGGGTGCGCACGCCCGGCCCGGATCGCCGCGAACTCCTCACGGGTCGCCTCGACCGACTTGTCCATCTTGTTGTCGGCCTCGTCGAGGATGTCGTTGATCACGGGATCGCTCCTAGCTGCTCGTGTCGCTGCTGCGGTGTGGTGATGTCGGTGGCGCGGGTCAGTCGCGCGAGACGGTCGTCCCGATCTTCTCACCCCGCACCGCACGGGCGATGTTGCCCGGGGTGGAGAGGTTGAAGAAGACGATCTCGAGGTTGTTGTCGCGGGCCATGCTGATGGCGCTCGCGTCGGCGACCCGGAGGTCGCGGGAGAGGAACTCGTCGTAGGTCAGCGTGTCGTACATGACCGCGTTGGGGTTCGTCTTCGGGTCGGAGTCGTAGACCCCGTCGACACCCTGCTTGCCCATGAGCATGACCTCGCAGCGGGCCTCGAGCGCGCGCTGGGCCGAGACGGTGTCGGTCGAGAAGAACGGCATCCCGGCGCCGGCGCCGAAGATGACGACGCGCCCCTTCTCGAGGTGGCGGATCGCGCGGCGCGGGATGTAGGGCTCGGCGACCTGGCCCATCGTGATCGCCGTCTGGACGCGGGTCTCAACGCCGTGCTTCTCGATGAGGTCCTGGAGCGCCAGGCAGTTCATCACCGTGCCGAGCATCCCCATGTAGTCCGCGCGGGCGCGCTCCATTCCGCGCTGCTGCAGCTCGGCGCCGCGGAAGAAGTTGCCACCACCGACCACGATCGCGACCTGGATGCCGCAGCGGGCGACCTCCGCGATCTCCGCCGCGATGGCGTTGATGACGTCGAGGTCGAGGCCGACCTGGCCGCCGCCGAAGACCTCCCCGGAGAGCTTGAGGAGTACGCGCTTGTAACCGGTCACGGTCGGTCCTTTCGGGTGTGGGTCGGGGCTGGCCGACATGCGGAGGAGGCCGGCCCGATGATCACTGTCTGTGTCACCGAACCGGCCTCCTCCGTCGTGCTGTGTGCTACCTCGTCTGCGTGGAACCTCACCGATGAGCGGTCAGGCGCCGACCTCGAAGCGGGCGAACCGCTTGACGGTGGTGCCGGCGGCGTCGAGGACCTGCTTGACCGACTTCTTCGACTCGAAGACGGACTCCTGGTCGAGCAGGACGATCTCCTTGAAGAAGGCCTTGATCCGACCCTCGACGATCTTGGCGACGGCAGCCTCCGGCTTGCCCTCCTCGAGCGTCTTCTTGGTCAGGACGTCCTTCTCCGCCGCGACGACGTCCGCGGGGACCTCGTCGCTGGTGAGGTACTGCGCCTTGAGGGCCGCAGCCTGCTGGGCAGCCTGCTTGGCGGCCGCCTCGTCGCCGTCGTACTCGACGAGGACGCCGAGCGTCGGCGGCAGGTCCGAGGCCTTCTTGTGGAGGTAGACCGTGGTGGCGCCCTCGAAGTAGGCGACCTCGCCGAGCTCGATCTTCTCGCCGATGGTGCGGGCGAGCTCCTCGACCGTCTCGCCGACGGTCTTGTCACCGAGGGAGACGCCCTTGAGCGCCTCGGCGTCGCCGACCTTGTTGGCGTCGGCGGCGTCGGCGATCGCCTGCGCGGCGTTGATGAACGCGTCGTTCTTGGCGACGAAGTCCGTCTCGGCCTTGAGGCTGATCAGGGCGTTGCCCGACGCAGCCACGAGGCCCGCGGAGGCCTCGCGCTCCGCGGCGCGGGCGGCGGCCTTGGCCGCACCCTTGACGCGGAGGATCTCGACGGCCTTGTCGAAGTCGCCGTCGGCCTCGTCGAGCGCCTTCTTGCAGTCCATCATCCCGGCCTGGGTCAGCTCACGGAGCTTCTTGACGTCGGCAGCGGTGTAAGCCATGTGTGTTCCTCTGACTTCTGGATTGGAGGGGTACGACGACGGGCGGATCAGGCCTCGGCCGGGGTCTCGGCCTCAGTGGCCTCAGCGGCCGGAGCCTCGGCGGCCTCGGTCGCCTGAGCCTCGGCGGCCTCGGTCGCCGGAGCCTCGGTGGCCTCAGCGGCCGGGGTCTCGGCGGACTCGGCCGGCTTCTCGGCGTTGCCCTGCTCGAGGAGCTCGCGCTCCCACTCGGCCAGCGGCTCGTCGGTGGTGCCCGCGGCGCCCTCGGTCTTGGCACCGGACCGGGCGATGAGGCCCTCGGCGACGGCGTCGGCGACGACGCGGGTCAGCAGGCCGACCGCGCGGATGGCGTCGTCGTTGCCCGGGATCGGGAAGTCGACCTCGTCGGGGTCGCAGTTGGTGTCCAGGATGCCGATGACCGGGATCTTGAGCTTGCGAGCCTCCTCGACGGCGAGGTGCTCCTTCTTGGTGTCGACGATCCAGACGGCGCTCGGGGTGCGGCCCATCTCACGGATGCCGCCGAGGGTCTTCTCAAGCTTGTCGCGCTCCCGCTTCATCTGCAGGAGCTCCTTCTTGGTGCGGCCGGAGCCGGCGACGTCGTCGAAGTTGACCTCGTCGAGCTCCTTGAGGCGGTTGATCCGCTGGTGCACGGTCGAGAAGTTGGTGAGCATGCCGCCCAGCCAGCGCTGGTTGACGTAGGGCATGCCGACGCGGGTCGCCTGCTCGGCGATGGCCTCCTGGGCCTGCTTCTTGGTGCCGACGAACATGATCGTCCCGCCCTTGGCCACGGTCTCCTTGATGAAGGCGTAGCTGCGGTCGATGTAGGCCAGCGACTGCTGCAGGTCGATGATGTAGATGCCGTTGCGCTCGGTCATGATGAAGCGCTTCATCTTCGGGTTCCAGCGACGGGTCTGGTGTCCGAAGTGGACGCCGCTCTCGAGGAGCTGGCGCATGGTCACGACTGCCATGATGGTTCTCCTTGTGGTGGATCCGTGCACCGTGGCGCCCGGTCCTTGCGCTCGAGCACTGCTCGTCGAGGAGGGCCGGTGACCGGATCCGGTCGGTTTTCAGTTCGCGTCCACCGGGTGGTGGACCCTGACGCCTGCGCGCGATCCGACCTGACTGCTCAGGACTGAGGATCGTCGCCCACGGGTGGTCGGACTCCGGAGAGAAGCCCGTCGCGGTCTGCGGACGTGCGAAGTCAGCCCGATGGCGGGCTGCCTCTCAAGAATAGTCGCTGTGCGGCCGCCCGGGCCAATCTCCGCCCCGCCGAGCCACCTGCTCTCCACAAGGGAGGTTCGTGACCGCGTTCTCCCCAGGTCGTACGCCGTCGGCCGGCTGTCAGCCACACGGTCGGCCAGCCTGGGTGCATGTCCTCCGTCGCCCCCATCCTGCGGATGCTCCTCCCCGATCGCGATCGCGCCCTCGTCGTGGCCCTCCTCGTCGTCCTGGCGGCCCCCTGGGCGGCCGGCGTCCCGAGCGCCGCTGCCGTCCCTTCCCCGGCCGTCGGCCACGACGAGGGTCCGTCCGCGATCGGGTCGGTCTCCTCCGATCCGGTGGGAGTCTGGCCACTTCGGCCGGCGCCTCAGGTCGTGCGGCAGTTCGACCCACCGGATTCGACGTGGGGGCCCGGACACCGCGGCGTCGACCTGCTCGGGCGCGTGGGCGAGGCCGTGCACGCCGCGCTGCCCGGCGTCGTCTCCTTCTCGGGGACGCTGGCGGGCCGCGGGGTGATGGTCGTCGACCACGGGACCACACGCACGACCTATGAGCCGGTGGTCGCCGGCGTCGCCGTCGGGACCCGTGTCGCCGCCGGCGACCGGATCGGCACGCTCGCGGTCATCGGGTCCCACTGCTTCCCGCGGGCGTGTCTCCATTGGGGCTGGATCGCCGACCCGGATGTCTATCTCGATCCTCTTCGGCTCGTCGGCGGCCCCCAGCCCGTGAGGCTGCTGCCGCTGTGGCGCGACGTACCGTCGGGCCGGGCGCTCGCCATGGTCACGCCGCTCTACGCCGCCTGGCGGATGACCACTCAAGCGCGGGGATGTGCCTGCTGGTAGGCCCGCCGCAGCCGGTCCGTGCTGACGTGGGTGTAGAGCTGGGTCGTCGCGAGCGACGCGTGGCCCAACAGCTCCTGCACCGAGCGGAGGTCCGCGCCGCCCTCGAGCAGGTGCGTCGCCGCGGTGTGGCGCAGGCCGTGGGGGCCGAGGTCGGGCGCGCCCGGCACGTCCTGGAGCCGGCGGTGGACCAGCGTGCGCACGGCCCGCTGGTCGATCCGGCGCCCGCGAACGCCCAGGAAGAGCGCCGGCCCGGAGCCCTCGACGACGAGGCGCGCCCGACCGTGGTCCAGCCAGGTCCGGAGCGCCTGCGCGGCGGGTTGGCCGTAGGGCGCCGTCCGCTCCTTCCGCCCCTTGCCGAGGACCCGCACGACACGGCGGTCCTGGTCGAGGTCATCGACGTCGAGCCCGACGAGCTCCCCCACCCGGATCCCGGTCGCATAGAGCAGCTCGAGCATCGCGGCGTCACGCTGCCCGACGGGGCTGCCGTCATCCGCCAGCTCCGTTGCCGCACGGAGGAGCTGCTCGGCCTCGTCGACGCGGAGGACCGGCGGGAGCGTGCGGTGGGCCCGCGGTGAGCCGAGGCTCGCACCGGCGTCGGTCGGCGCACGACCGGTCCGCGCCAGCCACGCGGTGAAGACCCGCGCCGCGGTGGCGCGCCGGGCCAGCGTTGTACGCGACCGGCCGAGGCTCTGTTGCTTCGCCAGCCAGCTGCGCAGGGTGCGGAGGTCGAGGTCGGCGACGTCGGAGAGGCCGAGGCGGGCGGCGTGCTCGAGGAGGCCCGTCACGTCGCCGACGTACGCCCGGACCGAGTGGGAGGTGAGGTCGCGCTCGGAGACGAGGTGCCGCTCGTACTCCCCCACGGTGCGCGCCAGCGTCTCCGGAAGTACGGCGGCCTCTTCTGTCTCACCAGCCTCACTGGTCACACCGGCGAGTGTAGCCGCGCGGTGCTCGGTCAGGAGCGCACCGCTTCGGGGGTCAGCAGCCAGCCGCCGTCGAGCCGCTCGACCAGACCATGCTTCTCGAACGTCGCGAGTGCCGAGCCGACCGTCCCGGGGTGGATCCCGGCGGAACGCGCGATCGAGATGGCCGTCGCCGGCCGGGCGACGGGCACGGCGTCGAGGATCTGGCGGTGGACGGCGGTCAGCCTGTCACGCCGACGCTCGGGACCACGCGGCACGGTGACGAGATATTCTCCCGGGCGGCCGACGAGCTCCAGCACGTCCTCCGCGCGCGTCACCAGGACGGCCTTGCCGGCGCGGATGAGCTCGTGGACGCCGACCGAGACGGCTTCGGTGACGTTGCCGGGAACGCCCATGAGGGGGCTGTTGATGTTGGTCGTCCAGTTCGCCGTGTTGAGCGCTCCGCTGCGCGCGGCCGCCTCGACGACCACGGTGCCGCAGGCGAGCCCCGCGATGACGCGGTTGCGACCGAGGAAGCGCATCCGGGTGACCGGGAGCCCGGGCGCAACCTCGGAGATCACGGCGCCTCGCTCGGCGACGGCCTGGAGGAGCCGGGCGTTGCCCTCGGGGTAGATCTTGTCGATGCCGCAGGCCAGCACGGCGACGGTCTTCCCGACCGCGCTCGCGAGCGCGCCACGGTGGGCCGCGGCGTCGATGCCGAAGGCGCCGCCGGAGACGATCACGTGACCTTTGGTCGCGAGCTGGTGGGCCAGCTGGGCCGTCACCTCCGAGCCGTAGCTCGTGGCATCGCGCGACCCGACGATGGCGACCGAGGCCGCGAGGGCGTCCAGCCGCAGGTTGCCGCGGACCCAGAGACCGATCGGGACGCCGGCCCGCTCCTGGACGGGTTCCTTGCCCGCGAGTCGGGAGAGCTGCTCGGGCCACTCGTCGTCACCGGGGATGACGAACCGGCATCCGTGCTGGGCGGCGATCTCGAGGTCCAGGTCGGGTCGGAGCCGCTCGAGCCGCGCGGCGACGTCCTTGGTCGCGGAGGCAAGGTCGGGGTCGTCCGTGTCGGGGTCGGAGAGCTGCTGGAAGAGCTTCAGGCCGGTCATGCCCTGCATGAGCGTGTCGATGCGCTTCTCCCCCGGCTCGAGGAGTCGGCTCAGCGCGGCACGCGCCAGGCGCTCGCGGTCAGCGGGCGGTGCGTCGAAGACGGGCGACGTCATGCCGACCTCCGCTCGTAGGCCTCCACCGGCAGGGGGTCCCCGGCGCGCAGCTGTAGCGCGGTAGAGGTCTCGGCCAGTCCGGGACGGGCGACGCCCGCCAGGTCGGCCACGGTCCAGGCGAGTCGGTGGACCCGCACCGCGCCGCGGCGAGTGAGCTTGCCGTCGTAGATCTGCGCATCGACCTTCGCCTGCGCGGCGGGCGTGAGCGGCCAGTGCTCGCGGAGCGCGGCTCCCGCGGCCTGGCCGTTGAGGCGCCAGCCGAAGCCGTCGTATCGCTCGGCCTGGCGACGGCGCGCGGCCACGACCCGAGCTCGGATGCTCGCGCTCGACTCGGGACGCCACGGGTCGCGGTCGGCGGCGGAGAGCGGGCGGAGCGCTCGCGTGATGTCGATCCGGTCGGTGATCGGACCGGTGACCTTGCGCATGTATTCCCGGCGTACGACGGGCCCGCACTTGCACGCCTCTGACCCGACCTGACCGTCGTAGTTGCCGCAGGGGCACGGGTTGGCCGCGAGGACGACGATGCTGCGCGCGGGCAGCGTGACCGCCTCCTCGGCGCGGGCGACCGTGATGTCGCCGCTCTCCAGGGGCTCGCGGAGCGACTCGATGACATCTGCTCGAAACATCGGGAACTCATCGAGGAAGAGCACGCCGCCGTGGGCGAGGGAGACGCTTCCGGGCCGCACCCGGCCGGAGCCGCCGCCCACGATCCCGGCCTTGGTGGCGTCGTGGTGGGGCGCGGAGAACGGGGGCCGGGTGAGCAGTCCGTGCCCGGGGTCGAGGACGCCGGCGAGCGACTGCACCGCCATCAGCTCGACCGCGACCTCGGGCTCGAGGTCGGGAAGAATCGTGGGGATGCGCTCGGCGATCGAGGTCTTGCCGCAGCCCTTCGGGCCCTTGAGCAGGAGGTGGTGGCCGCCGGCGGCCGCGATCTCGACGGCGTAGCGGACCTCGCGCATCCCGAGCAGGTCAGTCATGTCCACCTCCTCGAGGCGCTGGTCGCCGCGCCACCCGAGGACCTGTCCCCCGGTCGTCGCGGGGACGGGCGCGGCCTCCGGAACTTCCTCGCCGCGGAGCTCGGCGACGGCCTGGGCGAGCGAGCGCAGTCCCAGCACCGTCATCCCTGGGACGAGGGCGGCCTCGCGGGCCTGCGGCTCGGGGACGATCACCCGGTCGATCCCGCGCTGCGAGGCGGCGAGGACCATCGGCAGGACCCCGGTCGCCGCACGAAGGCCGCCGTCGAGGGCAAGCTCGCCGATGAGTGCCGTCCGCTCCAGCGCCGCAGGCGGCACGGTCCCCGAGGCGCTCAGGATCGCCATCGCCATGGCCACGTCATAGTGGCTGCCCGACTTCGGCAGGTCGGCAGGCGAGAGGAGCACCGTGATCCGCTTGGTCGTCGGCCATTCCAGCCGACTGTTGATGATCGCCATCCGGACGCGGTCCTTGCCCTCCGAGGTCGCGGCGTCCGCGCGCCCGACCAGTGTGAGCCCGGGCATGCCCGCCGAGACGTCCGCCTGCACATCGATCAGGTGTCCGACCGCGCCGTTGAGGGCAACCGTGTGCGCACGTGCGAACACCTCACAGCCCCCTGACGTGGTCGGTGACCGCGCTCCCCTTCGGGGACGGCATGACGGCGACGAGGTCGAGGCGCACCTCCGGGACATGCGCGAGCCCGTGGGCGGCCTTCCACCGCTCGGCGAGCCGACGCATCCGATCGAGCTTCACCGCGTCGATGGCCTCGTGGGGCTCGCCGTAGTCGGCGCTGCTGCGGGTCTTCACCTCGCAGATCACCAGCACGTCACCATCACGCAGCACGAGGTCGATCTCCCCCTCGTCGCAGCGCCAGTTGCGGCCGAGCACGACCATCCCCTGCTCGACGAGGTGGCGCTCGGCGACACTCTCGCCGTATCTGCCCAGCGCCTGCTTCTGAAGTGCTGTTGTCGTCATCCGCGGTCTCCTGCCGTGTGGTTGACGACCAGCATCGGCGGGAACGCTGACGGTCGGCCGACAGCGCCCCGAGCGCTGTGGATCACGCCCGCATGAACCCCTCTTGTGGACGGGAAGTGGCCCGCGCGCGACCTCAGCGGGAGAGATAAGGCTTGCCCGGCGGCAGCTGGTAGTTGTTGTCCTGCGTGTACTGCGACGTGAAGGATGCGTTGTTGCCGCTGAACGTCAAGGAGTTCACGACGGTGAGGGAGTCAAGGGCGGGGCCGCTCCCATTGCCGCGGTAGTCGAGCGTTCCGCTCGCTGCGTAGATGGTGCCGGTGGACGGGTCCGACCCGTTCCCACGGAATCCGAACGTGCTTGTGTTGTTCCGGTCGGACAAGATCGCCAAGCCCTGGAGCTCACCACTCGTCGGCGCAGTAACGGTGAGCGAGGCGTTGCCCGTCATGAGGAATCCCGCACCTTGCTCGCCGCTCCCACCGTTCGAGTTGCACGCGCGCGCGGTGTGCGCCGTCGCATTCTTGCAGGTGAAGAAGAAGGTCACCCCGTGCGCCGTCACACGTGTTTGCCCGGACTCCCTCTCCTGCCCGCTCCCGGCCAGCACGTAGAGACCTGGCGCAAGTTGGCAGTCGGAGACCTGGCTGAACTGAAACGAATCCAGGTAGATCCCTGGGCCGCCCAGGCAAGCACTGCCGCTCACCACGTGGAGGTCTGCCATCGAACGCGGCGGAAGTGTCAACGACGCGAGCGGATCCGGAATGTGAGGCTGGCTGGTGGACGGGGTGGGCGAGAAGGTGCCCTTCGGGGATACCGAGCCTTCGATTGAGATCCTGCTGCCCTCGCCCGTGACGACCACAGAGCCGTTCTGGTTCGCGTCGAGGCTCCCATTGAAGTAGGCGCTCGCGCCGCTGATCGTGATGTTGCCGTTCTGGATGTCGTGCGACCCGTCGCCAGTCACGCACAGACCGCACTCCACGCGTCCCCCGGGCTGGACCGTCGCCTGTGCGATGCCGTTGACGTCGACGCTGCTGGTGCCGATCACCTGCGCGAAGGGCGTCGCCACCCGCTTGGTTGGGATGACGACGCGTACGGTCGTCGGAGATGTCGCGCTGTTGAACGAGATACAAGGCGTGCCCGAGCTCCCCGGCAGCGCGGCGCTGTCGACACAGCCCGCCCACTGCGCGCTGGTGACTCCGAAGTTCGATGCCGCATACGCCTTCGCCGCCGCCGTCGCAGCAGCGATGTCGGACGTCCCGCTTGCATAGAGCACGTTCGCTGCCGCCAGCGCCGCCGCGTCGGCGGCGTTCTGCGCTTGGCGACGCTGGTCACGTGCGTTGCCGAGATCGACCACGAAGGCGCAAAGAACGAAGAGAACGACCGCGAGCATGGCAACGATCAGCGCCACCGCTCCACGTTCGTCCCGCTGACGCAATGTTCTCACCGTACTCAAGCGCACCATGACCACGACGCCCCCTCCGGAAGCTGCTGCGCGAAGCTGGTGTCGCCGGCCGGCGTCGTGCTGGTCACCTCGATGGACATGTCGGTGCGCGACGTCGTCCATCCGTCCTTGGGGTACGGGACCAACCCGACAACCGCTTTGGTCGAGACCATCGAGCAAACCGTGAGGGTCTGACCGGTCGCCCATGAGGTGTAGAAGACTTTCGAATATGCCGCGCCGCCCACCGGGCCGATTGCGAGGTCGGCCGTGCATGCCAGTTGCGCCATGTACCCGACCTGGCTGGCGCAGGATCCTGCGGCGGCCGTCTGAACGACACCTTGGCGCGCGGCTTCCCTGACGCCTTGTCGCACACTGATCGAGTTGTTGAAGTAGAAGCCGTAGTCGAGGATCCCTGAGAGCACGGCAAGCAGGAGCGGCACCACGATGGCGAACTCGACCGCTGCCGCTCCCCTGTCACCCCGCCGCAAGCGTGTACGGATAGCCATTGCCCCTCCCCACAGATCTCCCCACGACGATTGTGGAGGGGCGTGGATCCCAACTCACGGGATCTGACCGAAGTCGGGACGTTCGACGCGCGGGATCACCCAGACGGACTAGACACTACGGCCCATCCGTACGACGGACCGAGCGGGCTCGCAGGTCTCAGCCGACGAGCCACGGCCGTCCGCACTCGGGAGCCGGGAGGCTGTCGAGGATCACGTCGGCGCCACCGATCTCCGCGCCGGCGAGACCCAATAGTGGGTCGATGACCGTCGTGCTGAGGCTGTGCGGGTCAGTCGGGCTGAGCAGCGCGCGGAGACCAGAGTTCACGATCGTGCTCAGGAGTTGCGCAGCCTGGTCGGCCGACAAATGCACCGAGGCACCAAGCCCTGCAACGAGGGCCACGTTCGCGGACACGTTGGCGCCGGGCTGGATCGTCGCTGTCCCGATGCTGAGTCCGCCGCTCGTCGTGGGGTAGGGGGTGTCGAACTGCTGCGGCGGCACGGTGATCGAGTAGTCGAACGTTCGTGACGGGCTCACGGTGGCGACGATCTGGACGGTGGCGTCAATGCTCACCTTGACGGCGAGACCGAGGAGGCTGCCGCGGACCTCTGCGTGGAGCGGCGTCGCGATCGTGACCGTCGCCAGACCGCTGTGTATATCGAGAGTGATGCCGGCTGGGTTGCCGCAGGCAACGGAGCGCAGCGTCGCCGTGGTGCCTGCGACGCTCAGGTCGAACGTGACGTAGTTCTGCGCGGTGATGGAGGCAGAGGCGACCGAGGTCAAGAGTCCCGGGATCACCGGCGGAAGGAAGTCGATCGTGACCGGGTTCAGGTTGCCACCCAAGTGCGCATGGAGCTGCTCCGTGTCGGACGCCACTCCGATGGTCGAACCGTCGCCGGGAGCACCACAGTACTGGTGCGGACCCTGGACGAGCCTCGCAGCAAAGCCCGCATTGACCAGGCTCGGGATGCGGGCGTCGAGGTAGACGTTCGCGACGTTGGCCCCGTTGACGGCGGAGATCGAACCCCCGACGAGGTCAAGGACATTCGCTCTCGCCGTCATCAGCGAACCGTTGCCGCTGCTGACGCCGAGGAGCTTGCCCAGTTGCACCATCGCCGTCGAGCTGGCGTTCGCCGCGAGGATCTCCAGCGCGTTCACGACCGTACTGTTCGATGGCTCCGCCAGGGCCTTGATCGCGAGGTAGAGCGAGCGGAGCGACACCGTCGCACCTGCGAGCTGGTCAGCGGATCCGACGCCCAGAGAGGTCGCGAGCGCATTGAGGTCGACCGATGCCTGAACCAGCCCCTCGTAGTCGATCGCTTTGACCTGGGCGCCGTCGCTGAAGACGCCCGACTGCATCGCCAGTTGCTGGAGCACGGGGTCCAGCAACACGGAGTTCTCCGTGTTGACGGACGCCGCCCACGAGCCGACCTTGTAGCACGCACCGCTGGACGCGCGCGCCACCGCGCTGCGCGTGGCGGCGCCGCTCCCCTGCTGGAACGCGAAGTCGACATCCGCGCTGGTGACGACCTTGACGGCATCAGCACCCTGGCCGGTGGACTCGGAGGCGGTGAAGACGCCGTTGGCATCGACAGTGCCCGGGATGGCCTGGGCGCAGACCTTCGCGGTGCAGACCCAGCCGTCCTCGTCCCTGTTGGCCGTGCCGAGGGTGCTCGCGTTGTCGTCCAGGCTGGTCCGCAGGGCTTCGTCCCACGCTCCCTGCGCAGGCGTGACGCCGGCCGCGAGCTTCCGTGCCATGTCCAGGGCGGCGACGTCGGCGACGGACTGCATGTCGGTGCGGACGACGCGCTGCATCCCCAGGTCGACGCAGTACGACGCCACCAGCACGAGTACGGCGGCGGAGATCGCCACCATGAGCGCGACCGCCCCACGCTCGTCCCGATCTTCGCGCGCGCGGCTCACGCGTTGCCCTCGGCCGCGCTGGTGTAGGAGAGCACGCCGGGCATCGGGACCAGCGGCAGCTGCGGCACCAACGGGTGGTCCGCATAGTCGTAGGTCAGGCTGACCTGGTAGGGACACGACGTCGCCGTACACGTCGCCGGCGTCGCGATGACACAGGTGCCGACCGTGCTGTCGCCCTTCCGCAGGACGCCGTCAGCGCACGCATAGCCGTCACCCAGCGCGTTCTCGACGGCCCGGGCCGCCTGCGCGGCGGCGCCGTACACGTCGGCGTCGGTCGGCGTCGCCGGGGCGACCGCAGCGGCCCTGGCGCCCTCGGCGGCCGCCTGGCTGAGGCTCTGCCGGAAGCTCAGCATCACGCCGTAGCTGATGATGCCGAAGATCAGCAACAGCAACAGCGGCGCGACGAGCGCGAACTCCACCGCCGCAGCGCCGCGCTCGCGCCCCGCGCCACGATCCCCACCCACGACCGGCCCCCAAGCTTCGGACCCGTCCTTCTACCGACGAGTATCTTCCGCTCAGGTTAGGGACCTTGGTCCCGGTCGCGCGGAGGTTCAGGATCCCCGTGGCCCGCACGCGCGAGAAGATGGCCTGGACGGGCTATGCCCACCCTGGTCGGCCGCGGGGTCAGTCCTTCGGCAGGTCGATGTCGGGCGGCGTGAGGGTCTCGACGTTGACGTCCTTGAAGGTCAGCACCTTCACGGACTTGGCGAAGCGGGCCGGACGGTACATGTCCCACACCCAGCAGTCGTTCATGGTGACCTCGAAGAACACGTCGCCGCTCTCGGTGCGGGCCTTCACGTCCACCTGGTTGCACAGGTAGAACCGCCGGTCGGTCTCGACGACGTACTTGAAGATGCCGACCACGTCGCGGTACTCGCGGTAGAGGGTCAGCTCCATCTCGGTCTCGTACTTCTCGAGATCCTCGGCGCTCATGAATCAGACTCTAGACCGGCGAGGACGGCCTCCGGCGGGATACCGGTCGGCACGCCTGGTACGACGCCGGGCAGGCTCCACGAGCGGCGGTGATGGATCGACGGACCGAGGCGCCCGAGAGCCTCGATGTGGGCCGGCGAGGCATAGCCCTTGTTGTCCGCCCAGCCATAGTCGGGGTGCCCGTCGTGGAGCTCGACCATCAGCGCGTCGCGCTCGGTCTTGGCGAGGATGCTGGCCGCTGCGACGGCCGCGCACCGCAGGTCGGCCTTGATCATCGTCGTCACCGGCGGCACGGCCACCTCGCCGGCGGACGGCAGCACGCTCGCGACCCGATCCCCGAACAGATCGTCCTGGGCCGGGTCCGAGAGGTAGTCGTGGTTCCCGTCCAGGAGTACGCCGTCCGGCCGCACCGCCAGCTGTGCGAGCGCCCGACGGCCGGCGAGCCGGAGCGCGGCGATGATCCCGATCTCGTCGATCTCGACCGGCGTGGCGTGACCGACGGCCGAGCACACGGCCCAGCGCCGGATCCGTGGGACCAGCCGGACCCGGGCCTCCGGGGTGAGCAGCTTGCTGTCCCGCACGCCCTGGGGCGCCGTACGCGTGGTCTCCGAGATGACCACCATCCCGATCGTCACCGGGCCGCAGAGCGCGCCGCGGCCCACCTCGTCACACGCGGCGAGGTGGGTGAGCCCGCCACGGAGCATCGCGCGCTCGACACGCAGCGTAGGAGCCTGGCTCATGGGTTCGGAACGGAGTCGAAGGTCGTCGGCCGATGCTCCCAGTGTGCCCTGCCGAACGGCCACGCGAGTGCGAAGACCTTCCCGACCACGTCGTGGGTCGGCACGAACGGCACGTCGGAGCAGTCGGTCACCTGCGCGGTGCACAGATGGACCGTGGAGTCGGCCGAGCGGGCCCGGTTGTCCCCCATCACGAAGACGAAGCCGTCCGGCACCTTCGGCGCCGTCCAGTGGCACGACCCGTTGAGCAGGCCGGGCATCGGCCCGTAGCACGGCACACCGTTCCTGGCGCCGGTCGATGGCGTCGTACCGGGCCTGGCGTACGGCTCGTCCAGCGGCGTGCCGTTGACCATGAGCCGGCCGTGCTTGTCGCAGCAGGAGACGACGTCACCGGCGACGCCGATGACCCGCTTCACGAGGTGACCGCCGGTGGGATAGAGGCCGATCTTCGCGAGCCCCTTGGTGACGAGGTTGCCGGGCTCGCTGTCCTCCTCGGCGCTCAGCCAGCCACCGGGGTCGGAGAAGACGATGACGTCACCGCGCTGCGGCTCGCCGCCCGCCCAGTACGACGGCTTCTCGACCAGGATCCGGTCGTTCTTGACCAGCCCCGGCTCCATCGACTCCGACGGGATGTAGAACGCCTGGAGGAAGAACGACTTCACCACCACAGCGACGACGATCGCGATCACGACGAGCACCGCGGTCTCCTGCCACAGCGGCATCTGCCGGCCGGCCGGACGGCGCCCCCCGGAACGCGACGACCGCGACCCGTCCCGCTCGTCGGCGAGCCCGGAGGGCTCGACCTCGACGGTGGTCGGATCGCGGTCGTCGGAAGTCACGCGCAGAGTCTAGAGAGACCGGCTCTGCCGACGCGCTCAGGCCTCGCGACGCTCCTTGATCTTGGCCTTCTTGCCACGCAGGTTGCGCAGGTAGTAGAGCTTCGCGCGGCGGACGTCACCGCGGGTGACGACCTCGACCTGCTCGAAGATCGGGGAGTGCAGCGGGAAGGTGCGCTCGACGCCGACACCGAAGGAGACCTTGCGGACGGTGAAGGAGCGCGAGACGCCGGCGCCCTGGAGGCGGATCACGACGCCCTGGAAGACCTGGACGCGGGACCGGTTGCCCTCGACGACCTTCACGTGCACCTTGACGGTGTCACCGGCCCGGAACTCCGGGAGGTCGTCGCGCTTGATCGAGTTGCCGAGCTCGGCGAGAACGTTGCTCATCATCTCTCCTCGCAGGTGCCACAGGTCAGCCGCGGTTGTCGAGTTCTTCAGGTGGTGGTCACGCACGGTGGCCGGCGGCGTGCGGTTCCCCCTGTGGCAGGAGCCCGACGCAGATCCTCCGGGTGAGACTTCGGAGCGATCCTTCGGCCGACGAGACCAAGCGCAAAGTCTGCCACAGCGCCGAGGTCAGCCAGAAATCCGTCGTGCCTTCGTCAGCACGACCGCCCCGGGCGGCGCGTCGAGGTCCGGCCGGAGCCGGAAGCCGGCCCGCTTGTAGAACCGGTGGTTGCGGTCGCTGCGCGCGCCCGTGAAGAGCCAGAAGCGGCGTGCGCTTGCCGGCGCGACCGTCTGGATGTGCTCGACGAGCTGGCGTCCCAGCCCGCCGCCCTGCAGGTCGGGCGCGACCATCAGCCGGCCGACCTCCCATTCCTGGTCGTCGCCGGTCAGCCGCCCGCGGACCGAGCCGACCAACCGCCCGGCCACCCGGACGACGTACGTGTCCCAGGTCTCGATCGACTCCTCGACCTCCGCAAGCGACTCGTGGAGCGTCGGGATCCCCAGGTCGTCGTTGACGATCGCCTCCTGCAGCCAGCACGCCCGCTGCAGTGTGAGGATCTCGCCGGCGTCGGCGCGGACGGCCGGCACGATGTCCCACTCCCCCATCGCTCGGCTGGGATGGAGCAGATCGGGGCGCCGTTGAGCGGTCCGCGCGACCGACTGCTCCTGGCGCCAGGCCTCGATCCTGGCGTGGTTGCCGGAGAGCAGCACGTCGGGCACCTCGAGCCCGCGCCACGTGGCCGGCTTGGTGTAGACCGGATATTCGAGCAGGCGGCCTGAGCTCTCGGAGTGGGACTCCTCGACCAGCGACGCGGCGTTGCCCATGAACCCCGGCAACAGGCGTACGACGGCCTCCGTGATCGCCAGGGCCGCGACCTCTCCCCCGTTGAGCACGTAGTCGCCCAGGCTGATCTCGCGGACCTCGGCGCGCGTGGCGGCGTGGTCCAGGACGCGCTGGTCGATCCCCTCATAGCGCCCCAGCAGGAAGACCAGCCGCTCCCGCGTCGACAGCTCCCGCGCCAGCGCCTGGGTGAACGGCTCCCCCGACGGCGTCGTGACGATCACCGTGGCACCGTCGATCGCCAGCGCGTCGAAGGCCTCCCCGAACGGCTCGGGCTTCATCACCATGCCCGCCCCGCCGCCGTACGGCGTGTCGTCGACAGTCCGGTGTCGATCATGGGTCCACTCGCGCAGGTCGTGCACGTGGAGCTCGAGCAGCCCGCTCTCGATCGCCTTCCCCGGCAGACTCAGCCGAAGCGGCGCGAGGTAGTCCGGGAAGATCGTCAGGTAGTCCAGCCGCACAGTCGGTCCTCGGTCAGTCCTCGTCCGGGAGCGGCGTGACCAGCCCCGGCCGATCGGCGATGACGACCTTGCCGGCCTCGAGGTCGACGACCGGGACGAGCGCCTTGACGAACGGCACGAGCGCGTCGCGCCGATCGGGAGTGCGGATCGTGAGGAGGTCCTGCGCGCCGCCGTGCACGAGGGACGAGACGGTGCCGAGCTCGCGGCCGTCCTCGTCGTACGCCGCCAGCCCGATCAGCTGGTGGTCGTAGTACTCGTCCGGGTCCTCCGGGCTCTCGTCGGCCGGGACGTCGGCGTAGAGCAGCGTGCCGCGGGCGGCCTCGGCCTCGTTGCGGTCGGCGATCTCCTCGAAGGCGACCAGCAGGGTCTGCTGGTGCCAGCGAGCGTCCTCCACGGTCAGCTCGGAGGCGGCGCCGGTCGACTCCTTGGGCGACCCCTTCGGCGGCTGCGCGCGCAGGACGACCCCCGGCGCGAAGCGGCGCTCGGGCTCGTCGGTGCGCACGTCCACCGTCACGAAACCCCGCACTCCGTGCGGCTTGCCGATGCGGCCGACCAGGACCTCGATGGACTCCACGGGCAGAAGGTTAGGGGGTCGAGGACCGCGGCTCCCCATCGCGACGACACAACAGCAGAACGGGCGCCACCCCGTGAGGGGTGACGCCCGTCCGTTGCTCTGCCGTCAGCGGCTCCGGTCTACGTCCACGAAGTGTCCGATCCTTCGTGGACGGACCTTCGCCTAGCGGCTCCGGTCTACGTCCACGAAGTCGATCCGCGCGCCACCCTTGCCGGCGAGGGCGCTGATGACCGTGCGGAACGCGGTGGCGGTGCGGCCACCGCGACCGATGACCTTGCCGAGGTCGTCGGGGTGGACCCGGACCTCGAGGACCGAGCCCCGACGGAGCTGCTTGTCGCGCACGACCACGTCGTCCGGGTGGTCGACGACCCCGCGGACGAGGTGTTCGAGAGCCTCGGCCAGCATGCTCAGTTGTCCGCCTGCGTCGGGTCGCTCGCGGGCTTCTCGGCGGCCTCCGCGGCCTCGGCCTCAGCCGTCGCACCCTCGGGGGTCTCGACGTCCGGGGTCGGGGCGGGCTCCTCGGCCTTGGGCTCGGCCTTCTTGGCGGACTTCTTGGTCACGGCCTCGCCGTCGGCGGAGCTGTGGGCCTCGGCGAGCGCCTTGTTGAAGAGCTCGAGCTTGTCAGGCTTGGGGGCCGCGGTCTTCAGCGTGCCCTCGGCGCCCGGGAGGCCCTTGAACTTCTGCCAGTCGCCGGTGACCTTGAGGATCGCCTCGACGGCCTCGGACGGCTGGGCACCGACGCCGAGCCAGTACTGGGCGCGCTCGGAGACGACGGAGATGAAGGACGGGTCCTCCTTGGGGTGGTACTTCCCGATCTCCTCGATCACCTTGCCGTCGCGCTTCTTGCGGGAGTCGACGACGACGATGCGGTACTGCGGCACCCGGATCTTGCCCAGGCGCTTCAAGCGGATCTTGACAGCCACGTGTGTGGAATTCCTTCGGAATCGAATTGGGGTGAACAGGCGCGCCGGCGTGGGGAAAGCACCCGAGGCGACTCTTCGATGGGCACTGCTCGCCCGGTGAGAGGGTCCGATGCGCGCAGGACTCGACGTCCAAGTCTGCCAGAACCGCGTGACCTCGTGAAATCCGGGCAGCCATGCGATGCCGCGCCGTGCCAGCACGGCCCCGAGGGCAACCAGCCGCGCACCTCGCGCGTCTCCCCGATGTGACCATTCTCGAGGAAACCACCGCCCGGCCCGTCGCGCCGCCGATCACGCCACCGAGCCGGCCGAGGGTGAGCCAGCGGCATCCGTGGCTGTACCCGGCCGCCGTACGCATCCATCGGACCCGGCGCCGGCTGCGGTGGCTGCTGTCCGACGCCGACTGGGCCAGGACCCGGTCGGCCGAGGACCTCCCGGTCCGGCTTATGCGCCACGGCTCGCTCCTCCTCCGTCGGCTCGAGGGCGCCGAGATGCAGCTGCAGCACAACAAGGTGGTCAACCTGCGCCTCGCCAGCCGCCAGGTCGACACCCTCCTCATCCGTCCGGGCGAGACGTTCAGCTTCAACCGGGTGGTCGGCAACTGCACCCGCCGCAAGGGGTACGTCGAGGGGATGCGCCTCTCCAACGGCGCGGCGATCAGCGGCGTCGGCGGCGGGATCTGCCAGCTCGCCAACCTGCTCCACTGGATGTTCCTGCACAGCCCGCTGACGATCGTGGAGCGCTCGGAGCACAGCTTCGACCCGTTCCCTGACAGCAAGCGGGTGCTGCCGTGGGGCGTGGGCTGCTCGATCGTCTACAACTACGTCGACCTCGTCGTCCGCAACGACACCGCGACGACCTTCCAGCTGAGGGTCCGCGTCGGCGACAAGCACCTCAAGGGCGAGCTGCGTGCCGACCGGCCCACCGACGTGTCCTACACGGTCGAGGCGCGCGGCGAGGAGTTCGTGCGCGCCCCTGGCGGGGACGTCTACCGCCGCAACGAGATCTGGCGCACGCGCATCGACAAGCGGACGGGTCGGCGGATCGACGAGGAGTGCGTCAAGCGCAACTGTGCGCTGGTGAAGTACGTCCCGCCCGAGGAGCGCATCCGCGACCTGTGACCGGCCACCGCCCACGCCCATGCTGCGGCGTCACATGCATAGCCTCGTGGGCGCCGTCGACCGACGACGCCCACGAGGTGAGTGGTCAGCGAGCGGTGTAGCCGCCGTCGATCGGGAGGTTGACGCCCGTCACCCAGTCCGCCTCGTCGGAGGCGAGGTAGAGGACGCCGTACGCGACATCGACCGGGCGGCCCAGGCGCCGCAGCGACTGGTTCCCGGTCATGTGCGCTTCGTACGCCGGCAGCCCGCCCGGGAAGTCGCGGGCGATCCCCTCGACGAGCGGCGTCAGCACCGTGCTCGGGTGTACGGAGTTCACCCGGATGTTGTGCTTCCCGTAGGTGGCGGCGTCCTGCCGGGTCTGCATCGCGACCGCGCCCTTGGCCACGTGGTAGGCGGTGAACTCGTCGTTGCCGATCATCCCGTAGATCGACGAGTAGTTGACGATGCTGCCCTTCCCGCGACTGATCAGGTGCGGGATCACGTGCTTGGTGCAGAAGAAGACGCCCTTCACGTCCACGGCGAAGAGCGCGTCCCACTCCTCCTCGGCGAGCTCGTGGGTCGGCTTGTCCACCCCGATGATCCCGGCGCAGTTGACCAGGATGTCCAGACCTCCGAAGGCCTCCGCGGCCGCGTCGACGACGTTCTTGACCTCCTGCTCCCGAGACACGTCGAGCGGCCAGAACTCCGCTGTACCACCCCCGGCGTGGATGGCCGCGACAGTCTCCTTGCCCCGCGCCTCGTCGAGGTCGGTCACCGCGACCTTCGCTCCCTCGGCGGCGAAGAGCTCCGCCGTGGCGCGTCCCATGCCCATGGCCGCACCGGTGATCAGTGCGACCTTGTCGTCCAAGCGTCCCATCGCCGCTTCAGGCCTTCACCGGCTGGTGGGCGAGGAACGAGCGGTAGCCGTCGGCCTCCACCTGGCGGCAGAACTGCTGGTAGACCTGGCCGCCGCCCATATAGACCTGGAACTCCTCGGGCTTGCCGGGGAGGTTGTCCCCCAGGAACCAGGCCTTCGCCTTCTTGCCCTCGGAGTACATCACGGTCGCCTTTCCGGCCCGCTCGGTCTCCTCCATCCACCACGTCTCGGACTCGGGGGTCGCCTCCAGGAAGGGGACGTCGTTGTCACGTGCCCATTGGATGGCGCGCTGCAGCCATTGGGCGCCGAGCTGGATCGGCACCGGCAGATTGGAGTACGGCGTCTGCGGGCCGAGCGACATGAAGAAGTTCGGGAACCCGTGGGCGTTGATGCCGAGATTCGACTTCAGGCCCTCCTCGAGCCACTTCTCACGCAGCGTGCGGCCGCCACGCCCGACGATGTCGATCTTGGTCAGCGTGCCGGTCATGGCGTCGAAGCCGGTGGCGAAGATCAGCACGTCCAGCTCGTACTCCGTGTCACCGACGACGACGCCCTTCTCCGTGATCCGGCTGATCGGCTCGGAGGCGGTGTCGACCAGGTGCACGTGCGGCAGGTTGAACGATGCGTAGTAGTTGTGGCCGGTGGGGACACGCTTGCCGTTGAAGGAGTAGGTCGTCGGCGAGAGCATGTCCGCCACCGCCTGGTCCTCGACGATCTCGTGGATCTTCTTGCGGATGAAGGCGGAGGCCAGCTCGCTGGCCTCGTGGTTGGTCGCCAGGTCGGTGAAGCACTCGTTGGCGAAGTGGAAGCCGCCCTCGTTCCACTTGCTCTCGAAGATCCGGTCGCGCTCCTCCGGTGACACCTCCAGGGTGCTGTGCGTCGCCGGCTCCATCGCCACGCCGAACGGGTGGTTCGCAGCCTTCTCATAGATCTCGTCGTAGTGGTCGCGCAGGTAGGCCATGTCCTCGGCCGTCACGGGGTCGTTCGTGGTCTCGACCACGAAGTTCGGGGTGCGTTGGAAGACGAAGAAGTCGCCGGCCACCTTCGCGACCTCGGGAACGACCTGGATGCCGGACGCGCCGAGACCGATCAGGCCGACCCGCTTGCCGGCGAGGTCGACGCCTTCGCGAGGCCACATCGAGGAGTGGTACTTCTGCCCTCGGAAGCCATCGATGCCGTCGATGTCGGGGAAGATCGCCTGCGAGAGCACGCCCATGCCACTGATCAAGTACGTCGTGGTCAGCGAGGAGCCGTCCTGGAAGTGGACGGTCCACAGGTTGCGCTCCTCGTCGTAGACCGCGCGCTCGACGCGAGTGCTGAGCCGGATGTCCTTGCGCAGGTCGAGGCGGTCGGCGACGAAGTTGAGGTATTCGAGCACCTCGGCCCCCGCGGGGTATCGCTCCGACCAGGCCCACTCCTCACGTACCTCCTTCGAGAAGGAGAAGGAGTAGTAGCTGTACTCGCTGTCGGTGCGGACGCCCGGATAGCGGTTCACCCACCAGGTGCCGCCGATGCCGTCCTCGCCGTCGACGACGAGCGTGCGCAGGCCGATCTCCCGCATGTGGTGCAGCATCGCGAGGCCGGAGAAGCCCGCGCCGATGACGAGGGCGTCGTAGTCAGTCTGAGTGGTCATTGGTTCGTCGGTCCTTTCAACCGTGATGACGGAGTTGCCGGCGGGCCGGTGGTACGGCGGCCGGGAGGCCCGCTCGGGGCGGGGTACGTCGGGAAGGGCGGTGCCGCGGCTCAGCGGCCGGCGCGGTACCACGCCGCCATGGCGGCGATCTCGTCGTCGGCGCGCGCGAGCCGCCCCGCCTGGAACGGGAAGACGTGCTGCATGCCATGGCCGACCGAGAAGGTGACATCGACGTCGGCCTTGGTCGCGAGTTCCACGAGGCGCTCGGAGTCCTCGAACAGCGACTCCGTGTCGGCGGCGCAGACGTAGAGCCGCGGGAAGCCGTCGTACTCCGCATAGAGCGGGTTGACGTAGGGGTCGGTCGGGCTCGCTCCTCCGCTCAGATAGCGGCTGATGTTGCCCGCCAGCCCCTCGCGGGTGATGAGGAAGTCGGTCGCGTCGTTCGTCTCGATGGTCGCGCCGGTGTTCTCCATGTTCAGCCAGGGCGACATCGTGAGCACCCCGCCAGGGAGCGGCTTCCCGTCGCGCCGGAGCGTGAGCACCATGGCGATCGCGAGGTTGCCACCGGCGCTGTCCCCCACGAAGGAGACGTCGGCGGGCGCGATCCCACCAGCCAGCAGCGCGTCGTACACGGCCAGGCCGTCCTCGATCTGCGCCGGGAACGGGAACTCAGGTGCGAGCCGGAAGTCGACGACGAAGGCGTGCGCGCCGCAGGCCTTCGCGAGGTGCCCCGCGAGCTTCCGGTGGCTGGCGGACGAACCGAGCGCGAACCCGCCGCCGTGCATCACGACCATCATCTGCGCGGGGTCGGCGTCGAGCGGTGTGACCAGGATGCCTGGGACGCCGCCGACGGACGTGCTCGCGTACGTGACGCCCTCGGGCTCGCTGGTCGCACGCTGCCAGTCCTCGAACACCCACCGCATCAGCTGCAGCGACATCTCGGGGTTGGCCTCGAACTCGACCGTCCACTCGGCGTAGATCTCCCCGAGTGGATCAGTGGGGCGGGGTTGGGACATAGGTGCTCCTCGTCATGGGCCGTTGCTGTGACGTCGGGCGGGAGGACCCGACATCCGCAGCATGTCCAGCGCTGACGGCGCGCTGCGGCCGCTGTCACAAAATGAGTCACCGGCGTCTCACTGTGACTCGCATCACGCGGTCGCCATCGCGGCAGCCTTCATCCGGGGCACGGGTTCGGGACCGTCTCCACACCGGCCCGAACGACCGGGTCTCTCGGGAGCAACAGCGATCGATGGCGATCAACGAGGAGAAAATCCATGCGAACCAAGAAGCGGCTCCTGGCGGCGGCGACCGCGGCCACCGCGACGGCCCTGGGTCTCAGCGCCTGCAGCGGTGGCCTCTCGACCACTGCCGCCGGGACGTCGTCCGGCGGTGACGGCGGCTCCCCGTGGCCCACCGTCAAGGTCGGCGGCGTCGGCATCCAGAGCGACATCCAGGACATCAGCAAGTTCTGCGGCACGAAGCCGATCAAGGTCGGCTACGCCGACGGGAACGACAACAACACCTGGCGCAAGGCGACGATCGCCCTCTTCCGCGCCGAGGCTGCGAAGTGCCCGAACATCACCCAGGTCGTCGTCACCGACGCCCAGAACAACTCCCAGAAAGCGATCTCCGACATCAACTCGATGGTCGCCCAGGGCGTCGACGTGATCGTGACCTTCGCCGACGCCGGCCAGGCGTTGCTCCCGACCATCCAGAAGGCGACGGCCGCGGGCGTGGCAGTGGTGCCGATCGTGTCCGGGATCGGCGGCACCCCAGGCAAGGACTACGTCGACTTCGTCTCCGAGGACGTCAACACCTACGGCAAGAACCTCGCCGACTGGACCATCAAGACGATGCACGACAAGGGCAACCTCGTGATGCTCGGCGGCGTCGCCGGCAGCGCCTACTCGCAGGCGGTCTACGACGGCGTGAAGCAGGCCGTCGCCCAGCACCCGGGCGTGAAGCTGCTGAACACGGACGGCTACATCGCCACCGACTGGGACGTCAGCAAGACGCAGCAGGTCATGGCCGGCCTGATCACGAAGTACGGCAAGATCGACGGCATCGTCTCCGACTTCGGCGGGGGCTCGGTCGGCGGCATCCGGGCGTTCATCGCGGCCAACAAGCCGCTCCCTGTGTGGTCCGCGAACGACTCCAACGAGTTCGCCTGCCTCTGGTACCAATACCACAAGCGGTACCCCACCTATCAGATCGCGACCGAGTCGTCGCGCAACTGGGTGGTCCTGGCCGCCCTCCACAAGGGCCTTGCCGCCTACAACGGCATCGAGAACGACGAGCCGTCGACGTACAACCTCCAGATCATCGAGGACTCGACGAACCCGAAGATGATGCCCACGTGCGACAAGTCCCTGCCCTCTGACGCGATCCTCTCCTCCGGCCTCAGCGTCAAGGAGATCAAGGCGCTCTACAAGCAGTAGGCCACGCACCGGGACCGCTGCACCGAGCGGTCCCCTCCCTGCCCTCCCTTCGGGCCGGGGCAACCCACCGTCCCTCCGCACCGGGCGAGATCGCCGTGCGGCTATCTGAGGAGTCCCCATGAACCGACTCGATGGCAAGGTCGCCATCGTCACCGGAGCTTCGCGCGGCATCGGCCACGCGATCGTCGACGCACTGGCCGCCGAGGGCGCGCGCGTCGTCGCGACCAGCCGCGCGGCGGTCGACGGCTCGTTCCCCACTGGGGTCGAGTACGAATGCCTCGACGTGGCCAGCGAGGCCGACTGGCAGCGCGTCGTCGCGGGCGTCGTGGCACGCCACGGGCGGGTGGACGTGTTGGTCAACAACGCCGGAATCATCGCCTACGAGACCGTCCACGACCTCACGTCGGAGGACTGGAACAAGGTGGTCGCTGTCAACCAGACCGGCACCTGGCTCGGCATGCGGGAGGCGATCCCGCACATGATCGCGCAGGGAGGCGGAAGCATCATCAACGTCTCCTCGATCTGGGGCAGTGCGGCCGTCGCCGGCGCGCACGCCTACCACGCCACGAAGGGCGCCGTACGCAACATGTCGAAGAGCGCCGCGGTCAGCTACGCGAAGGAACGGGTGCGCGTGAACTCCGTCCACCCCGGATTCATCCGTACACCGCTGACCGAGGCGCAGGCGCCGGAGGTCAACGAGTACGTCATCTCACAGACGCCCATGGGCCGCGCCGGCAACCCCGACGAGATTGCTGCCGGCGTCGTCTTCCTCGCCTCCGACGAGTCCAGCTTCGTCACCGGCTCGGAGCTTGTCATCGACGGCGGCTACCTCGCGCAGTAGGCGCCCCACCCGAACTGCAGGAGACCGACGTGACCAACTTCGACCTCAGCCGACCCGACTCCCGGGTCCGGCTTCACGAGCAGGGCCGCAGCCCAGCCACCGACCCCGATCCAGACCCGCGACCGACCGTGCTGGCGATGGAGGGCATCGGCAAGTCCTTCCCCGGTGTCCGCGCCCTCGATGGCGTCAGCTTCGACGTGCGTGCCGGCGAGGTCCACGCGCTGGTCGGCGAGAACGGCGCCGGCAAGTCCACGCTCATGGCTGTCGCCTCGGGCGCGCTCGCCGCCGACGAGGGCACCATCCGGATCGGCGACGCCGAGCTCACCCACCCACATCCAGAGATGGCCCGCAGCCTCGGTCTCGGGATCGTCCGTCAACATCCGGCGCTGCTGCCCGACCTCACTGTGGCCGAGAACATGGCCCTCGGTGTCGGCTATCAGCGCGTCGGTGGCCTCGGCCGCGCCGTCCGCTGGGCCCAACAGACGCTCGACCCGTGGGAGATGGGGATCAGCGCCCGGGCGCGGGTCGCCGACCTCTCGATGGAGCGGCGCTTCATCGTCGAGATCGCCAAGGCGCTCGCCCTTGCGCCGCGGGTGCTGATCCTCGACGAACCGACCGAGCATCTCAACGTCGACGAGGTCCAGCGGCTCTTCGACCGTGTACGCCAGACCATCGCCGACGGCGCCGGGGTGGTCTACATCTCGCACCGCATCCCGGAGGTCAAGCAGATCGCCGACCGCATCACGGTCCTCCGTGACGGCCAGACCCGGGGCACCTTCGACGCCGACACCGTCGATGAGGAGCGGATCGTCGAGCGTGTGGTCGGCCGGAAGCTCGAGACCGTCTTCCCACCGAAGAGCACCGTGCCCTCGGCCCGCGAGCGACTCGTGGTCACCGGTCTCTCCGGCCCTGGCTTCCAGGACATATCCCTTGCCGTACGCGCCGGCGAGATCGTCGGCCTCGCCGGCGTCCAGGGCAACGGTCAGGCGGACCTGATCCGCGCCCTCGCCGGCCTCGCTCCGACCTCGGGAAGCGTCGAGGTCGACGGCCGGGCCGTCCGCGGCGGCAACGCCGCGGCGGCCGGCGCCGGCGTCGTGTACGTCCCAGCGGACCGGCACGGCGAAGGCGTCTTCCTGCCGCTCCCGGTCAGCGAGAACATCGTCGCCCGGACGCTCCACAAGGTCTCGAGCCTCGGCATGGTCCGCGACGACCGCGTCAAGGCGGCCGCGGAGGCGCAGATCCGGGGGCTGGCGATCAAGACGCCGAGCGCGGCGGCGCCGATCAGCGCCCTGTCGGGCGGCAACCAGCAGAAGGCGGTGATGGCGCGCACCCTGCTGTCCGAACCGAAGGTCCTCCTCGCGGAGGAGCCGACCCAGGGCGTCGATGCCGGCGCGCGCGTCGACATCTACACGATCCTGCGAGACGCGGCCGACGCAGGCGCCGCGGTCGTCGTGCTGTCGTCCGACGGTGTCGAGCTCGAGGGCCTCTGCGACCGCGTCCTGATCATGTCGCGGGGGACGATCGTCAGTGAGCTCACCGGCGATGGTGTCACCGAGGAGGCCATCGCCCGCGCGGCCCTCACCTCCACCACCCTGCGTGCCCAGGCAGACCCCGCCCGGGCGCGGCGAGGAGGTCTGCGCGGCTGGCTCGCTGGCGACCAGCCGCCCGCAGCGGTCCTCCTGGCCGTCGTGGCCGCGCTGGGCCTCGCCGTCGGGCTCCACAACAGCGACTACCTCGGCGCGTTCAACATCAACAACCTGCTCTTCCTCGTCGCACCTCTGCTCTTCGTCGGCATGGCCCAGCAGGTCGTCGTCCTGGGCGCCGGCTTCGACCTCTCGGTCGGGCCGTTGATGGGCTTCCTCGTCGTCATCGCGTCGTTCTGGATCGTCGACGGAGGCAACCTCTTCCTCGGCCTGGCGTTGATGGCTCTCGGCGCGATCGGCGTCGGCGTGATCAACGGAGCGCTCGTCACCTGGTGCGGGGTCAATCCCGTCGTCGCGACGCTCACCGTCTACATGGCGCTGCAGGGCATCTACCTCTCGCTGCGCGCAACGCCCGGCGGCATCATCTTCCCGTCCGTCGCGGACGACATCCGGGCCCACTTCGGCGCCGTGCCGCTCGTCACCGTGATCGCGGTCGCCGTCGCCCTGCTCCTTGAGCTCGCCCTCCGGCGCACACGCTGGGGAGTGGAGCTCCGCGCGCTCGGCTCCGAGCCGGAGGCAGCGGAGCGCCTCGGCGTGAACATCCGGCTCGTGCGGTTCTCGTCGTACGTCGTCTGCTCGGTGCTCGTCCTCCCAGCCAGCATCATCATGATGGCCCAGATCGGGATCGGCGACGGGCGCCCCGGAGTCAGCTACACGTTGAGCTCTGTCACCGTGGTCGTACTCGCCGGTGCCAGCATCTTCGGCGGACGAGGGTCGTTCCTCGGCATCATCGCCGCCGCTGTGCTGGCGCAGCAGCTGGTCAACATCTCGCCCTTCCTCAACCTCTCGCCATCGTGGGGCTACTGGCTCCCCGGTCTGATCACCGTCGCGGCCGCCGTGCTGTACGCCCGGTTGCGCCGGACCCGCAGAACCGGGGCCGCGGCATGAGCACCCGTCGTCGCACGTCGCCCGCCCATCAGGGAGTAAGCATGAACACCTTCGACGCCGGCGCGGCATGGCGCCGCCTCCTGTCCGGAAGCTGGGTCGGCATCGTGATCGCCACGATCGCGCTGTTCGTCCTCAGCCCGGCCATCGCCCCCGGCAGCCTCGGCTCAGCCCCGTTGCTCAGCATGCTGCCCTTCGCGGCAGTGCTCGCCATGGCGGCTGCCGGGCAGACCCTGGTCGTCCAGCAACGGGGGCTCGATCTCTCCGTGCCCGGGATGCTGGCCCTGGCCGCGGCGCTGTCCACCTGCCTCGTGCAGTACCACGGCTGGCCGGCGTGGCTCGCCGTCGTCGTCGCTCTCATCGCGCCGAGCCTCATCGGTCTTCTCAACGGCGCTCTGGTCGCCGTCGCCGGGGTCACGCCCCTCGTCGTGACGCTCGGGATGAACGCGGTGCTGCTCGGTACGGTCCTGAAGGTCTCCAACGGCTCACCGGCGACGGCGCCGCACGGATTGAGCCAGTTCTCGGTCGACCGCACCCTCGGCGTCCCCAACACGCTGATCATCGCCGTCGTGATGCTGGCCATCGGCGGGCTGGTGACGAAGCGGTCGGCCGTCGGCCGCCGCCTCACCTACATAGGGGTCAGCGTCCCGACCGCGTCAGCCCTCGGCATCCGCGTCCGGCTCTACCAGGTGCTCTCCTACGGCTTCGCCGGGCTCGCGTACGGCGCCGCCGGTGTCCTCCTCGCCGGTTATACCCAGACCCCGGGACTCTTCATCGGCGACTCCTACCTGCTGCCGACCGTCGCCGCCGTCGTGCTCGGTGGTACCGCGATGACCGGCGGCGTCGCCAGCATCCTCGCCAGCGGCGTCAGCGCGCTCTTCCTCACCCAGCTCGGCCAGCTCCTGCGCTCGCTGGGCTGGACGGACGCACAGCAGCTCATCGCCCAGGCGGTGGTGCTCGCCGCGGTCGTCCTGCTGCGCGAGGCCACTCCAGTCCTCCGTCGACGGTGGGCCGCGCGACGCCGCGCCGTCGCGCCGGCCATGACCTGAGCGCCCTGCGACGACCTAGGACGACTGTGGGCCGGAGCGGCATCCGCTCCGGCCCACCTCGCAGGAAAGACGACTCGTGGTGCTCAGGCTCAGGCGTCGGAGAGCTTGTAGGCCTTCATCTTGCGATAGATCGTGGCGCGGGACAGACCCAGGATGGCCGCCGCCCGGGAACGGTTCCCCTCGGCCTCGCGCAAGGCCCGCGAGATGGCCTCCAACTCGGCGCGCTCGATCATCGTGAGCGAGCGCGAGCCCTGGATCCGATCGGGCAGGTCGCCGGGGAGAACATAGCCGCGCTTGCCTGCCAGGGCGAGACCCTCGACCACGTTGTGCAGCTCCTTGAGGTTGCGTGGCCAGGTGTAGCCGGTCAGGAGGTCGAGGGTCTCCGAGCGTGGCTCCAGGCCGACGCCGGGCATGACCTGGTCGGCGAAGTACCGCCACAGAGCGGCGAGGTCACCGGGTCGCTCGCGCAGGGCCGGCACCCAGACGTGCGAGGCACCGAGCCGGACGGAGAGCTCCTCGGCCAGCTCGGGTGACTTCAGCGTCGCGGTGAGCATGACCGGTCCTCGCGGCACCACCTTCTCCAGCAGACCGCCGAGGGCTTCGGTCGCGGGGTCGTCCAGTGCATCGATCCCCTTGATGACGACAGGTGTCCCGCCCTGGAGCCGCTCCGCCACGCTCCGCAGCCAGCGCCGGTTGCCGACCAGCGTGCGCTCCACCGTGTCGATGACCAGGTTCGTTCCCGGCCCGGACGCGCCCGGGCGGAACGGCAGCCCAAGGGCAAGCGAGGTCTTGCCGGCCCCGGCCTCGCCCGCGATGACGACCGGCCGGGACGTCTCGCGACGGCGCGCGACCGCGTTGAGCGCGGTCATCCAGTCCGGCGCACGCCCGATCAGCTGCGGGCGGGCCGGACCCAGCGCCGTCGAGGTCGTCGTACGCCCGCGCTGGAGCGAGGCGATGGCCCCCGCCCCGCCCTCGACCGGCGACAGCCGAACCTCGGTCGGGCCGGCCGAGAGCTCGACCATGAACCGTCCGCCGCCGCTCTGTTGCGCACTGAGCTCGCCTAGTGTCATGACGTCCGCGCTGGAGAGACGGCCCGCGGCCTGGCTCTGCATCACCAGGCCCTGGGGACCGAAGCCCACGACGGCGCCAGGGTGGCTACGCGACGCGTCGAGGAACGCTTGGAACATCGCCCGAGCCTGCGGGGACGCGGCATCGAGCAGGTGCTGCTCCAGCTGGGCAGCCACCGTGGTGACCATGGGACGCAGCAGTGCGCGGCCATCGATGAGTCCGCAGGACAGCGTGACCACGGCGACGATCTTCCGGGTCAGCGGATGACGCACCGGCGTCCCGGTGCAGACCGCATCGCTGTACATGTCCGCATAGTGCTCGGCGCCGGTGATCTGGACGCTCTGGCCCGTCGCGAGCACCGTGCCGACGCCGTTCGTGCCGACGACCGCCTCGTCGAGGACCGCTCCGCGATCCGTGCCAACCATCTCGAAGTGGCGGGCCGCCGTGCGGTCTCCCGTCCACCGGCCGAGGATGCGCCCTTGGGCGTCGGCCAGGAGAAGTCCGACGCCGGTGCCGGCGAGTTCCGCGGAGAGGCGCGACATCGGCGCCTGGAAGAGGTCCAGCAGGTGGCTGTCGAGCAGGTCCTCGGCGACGTACGGTACGTCGCGGACGTTCGCGGGCACGCCGAGCGCATCGCGGGACCGCTCCCACGAGCGGAGAAGCCCCGGGGCGACACCGACCCTGCCGGTCTCGCCGGAGAGCCACTCGGCCTTGAGCTCTTGGACGTGTGGGGTGTCGAAACGAACCGACATCTGGCTCACCTCTCCGCCGGGCCGACGAACATCTGGCACCGACTCATGAGTGCGATGTCTATCACACCGGCGCAATGCCATCACCGTCTTCTCGTATTACGCGATCAAATTTTGACGTCCGCCAGATCGCCCTCGGACACCTCCGCTCCGCGCCCTTCCCCGGCCATTCCGGTGCGCTGGAGGTACTCCCTCACGGCAAGCCGACCCGCGTCGGCGATGTGGTGCTCGCAGGCACCGCGGGCAGCGACCGGGTCGCGCTCGACCGCCGCGGCCTTGACGATCCGACAGAACTCGGCGTATGAGATCCGAGCCCGCTCGTCGTCGACGAAGGCGTACCGCCGGAGGACCTGGATGCGCGCGTGGATCCGGCCGAGCTCCTCGGCGAGGACCGCGTTGCCGGCGCCCTCAAGGAGCAGGCTGTAGAAGCGTTCGTTGGTCTCCTCACGCGTCTTGACGGTGCCTCGCAGGTAGGACGTCTCCATGTCGACCAGCAGGTCGCGCAGCGCGGTGGCGACCTCGTCAGGAGCGTGGCGCGCGAAGAGCTCGCCAACCAGTCCTTCCAGGGCGCGCCGCACGTCGTAGATAGCACCGATGTCCTGCGGAGTGAGGACGGTGACCATGGGACCGCGGTTCGCGACGACGGTCACCAGGCGCTCGGACTCGAGCTGACGGAGGGCCTCGCGGACAACGGTCCGGGAGACGCCGTACGCCTCGCAGAGGCTGCTCTCCCGCAGTGGCTGCCCCGGCTGGTAGACGCCTTCCAGGATGTCCTCCCGCAGCAGGCGGGTGACCTGCTGGCGCAGGGGCGCGGCGTGCCGCGTGAGTCTCGGGGTGGTCATGGCGATCTCCTCGATCTTCGACTGTCTCAATTCGATCCACACCGTCGCGTGGAGCACATCCACTGCCTAGCGTATTACGAGATGACGATCATCCACGTCGCGCTGCCGACCAAGCAGCCCGTGTCGTACACCACGCACCGAACCTTCGAGGAGACGCTTCTCATGACCATGCTCGCCACCCCTCCGTCCACGGTCAGAGTCCGCAACGGGGAGGTCCCCGTCGGCCTCTACATCGACGGAGCCTGGCTGCCCGCCTCGCGGACCTTCCCGGTGATGAATCCTGCCAGCGGTGCGACGATCGCGGAGGTCGCCGACGGCACCGTGGCGCAGGCCGTCGCGGCGCTCGACGCGGCGGTCGCCGTCCAGGGCTCTTGGCGCGACGTGCTTCCGCGCGAGCGCGCCGACCTCTTCCATCGTGCACACCGGCTGCTCGTCGAGCGCGCCGAGCAGATCATCGAGACGATGACGCTGGAGAGTGGCAAGCCGCTCAGCGAGGCCCGCGGCGAATTCCAGCTCTCCGTCGACTTCTTCCTCTGGTACGCCGAGCAGATCGCCCACCTCCATGGCACCTACGCCCACGGCTCGCGTGGCGCCTACCGGATCGTGACGACTCACCAGCCCGTAGGCCCATGCCTCCTGATCACGCCGTGGAACTTCCCGCTCCTCATGATCGCCCGCAAGGCCGGCGCCGCGCTCGCAGCCGGCTGCCCGGTCGTGGTCAAGTCCGCGAAGGAGACGCCGTTGACCTGTGCGCTCTTCGTGGAGGTTCTTCACGACGCCGGCTTCCCGGCGGGCGTGGTGAACCTGGTGCACACCACCAGCTCCTCGAAGGTCTCCGAGACACTGATGGCCGACGCCCGCCTGCGCAAGGTCAGCTTCACCGGCTCCACCGGCGTCGGCAGTACCCTGCTCAGCCAGGCGGCGCCGAACATCACCAACGCCTCGATGGAGCTCGGTGGCGACGGGCCCTTCCTCGTCCTCGAGGATGCCGACCTCGACCTGGCCGCCGAGCAGGCGATCGTCTGCAAGTTCCGCAACGCCGGTCAGGCCTGCGTCGCCGCCAACCGCATCATCGTCGCGCGCGGGGTCGCCGACGAGTTCACCCGGAAATTCGTCGCGCTCACGGAGAGTCTGAAGGTGGGCGACGGCTTCGATCCGTCCACCGAGGTGGGGCCGATCATCTCCGCCCAGCAGCGGGACACGGTCAAGGAGCTCGTCGACCGCTTCGCCGGCATCGACGCCACCCTTCTGGCAGGGGGGCACGAGATCCAGGGCGGCGGCTACTTCTTCGAGCCGACGGTCTTCTCCGTCAACGACCGTGACAATGACCTGTGCCACCAGGAGCTCTTCGCACCGATCGCGACGATCTACACCGTCGACTCGGTCGCCGAGGCCGTGGACGTGGCCAACGACACGACCTACGGGCTCGCAGCGTACGTCTTCACCCGCGACCTCTCCCGGGCCATCGCCGTCAGTGAGCGCCTCGACTTCGGCATGGTCGGCGTCAACCGCGGCATCATGGCCGACCCGGCGGCCGCATTCGGCGGCATCAAGGCCTCCGGACTGGGTCGCGAGGGTGGCCACGACGCCATCTACGAGTTCCTCGAGCCGAAGTACCTCGCGATCACCGTGGACGAGACGGAGGTGGCCCTGTGACCTCCCTGTCCGCCATCGGCTCGCTCGGTATCCTGCGGCAGCCGAAGACCGTCCTCTTCGGTCCGGGCGAGCGGCGCCACCTCCCCCACCTCGTCGCCGGGATCGCCCGCCACCTCCTCGTGGTGACCGACGCCCGCATGGCCGACGCCAGCGAGTTCAAGGAGATCGTCTCGGCCATCGAGGAGCGCGGCGTCCGGGTGTCGGTGTTCGCCGAAGCCGAGCCCGACCTGCCCCGCGAGAACGTGGTGACGGTCGCCGACCGCTTCGGCTCGGTCGGCGTCGACGCGATCCTAGGCATCGGCGGCGGCTCGTGCATGGACCTCGCCAAGGTCGTCGCGGTCGTCCTGGCGCACGGCACCGACGTCCGCGACTACTACGGCGAGTTCCTGGTTCCCGGCCCTGGCATCCCGGTGATCACGGTGCCGACCACCGCCGGGACCGGTGCCGAGGTCACCTGCATCTCGGTCGTCTTCGACCGCGAGAAGGGCATGAAGGTGGGGGTGGCCAGCCCCTACCTGGAGGCACACACCGCCGTCATCGACCCGGAGTTGACCGTGTCGTGCCCGCCGGCGCTCACCGCAGCCACCGCGGCCGACGCGCTCACGCACCTGGTCGAGACCTACACCGACAAGGTCAAGGAGGTGACGCCCGACTACCTCGACGCCCACCTCTACGTCGGCAAGAACCCGCTGACGGACATCTTCTGCCGCAACGGGCTGACCCTCCTGAACACCTCGCTGGAGCGGGTCGTCGCCGATCCGAGCGACATTGAAGCCCGCTCGGCGACCATGCTCGCCGCCTACAACGCTGGCATGGCGATCAACACCGCCGGGACGGCGGCCGCGCACGCCATCCAGTCGCCGATCGGCGCGCTCACCCACACCTCGCACGGTTTCGGCGTGGGCGCACTGCTGCCGTACGTCATGCGCTACAATCTGCCGACGCGCGTCACGGAGTTCGCCGAGATCGGTCTGTTGCTCGGCGCTGCAGACCCCTCGGAGGCCCCGCTCGACCAGGCCCGCGCCGGCATCCTTCGGATCGAGTCGCTGCTGAGGACCGTGGGCTGCCCGCTGGACCTACGGACCCTGGGCCTGGAGCCAACGGACTTCTCCTACGTCGCCGACCAGGCGATGCTCGCCACCCGTCTCACGGCCAACAACCCCCGAGAGCTCACCAAGGGCTCGATCGTCTCCATCCTCGAGCGCGGGTATGCCGCCGACCTCGGCTGGTGGGAGCTGTGACCGCCCCGGTCGAGCCGGTCCGTGAGGCCGCGCCGCTCGCCGTCGTCGGAGCCGGCTCGATCGGGGTCGCGTTTGCGATCGTCTTCGCTCGCAGCGGGCGCGAGGTGCGGGTCTGGGACCCGTTCCCCGACGCGTTGGAGCGTGCCCGGCAGGAGCTCGCCGAGCGGCTCGCGTTGCTCGCCCGGCACGGCCTGGTCGAGGAGGGGCCCGAGACGGTCGCGTCACGGGTCAGCTTCGTCGCGGATCTCGTCGAGGCGGTCGCGGAGGTCGTGCTCGTGCAGGAATGCGCGCCGGAGCTCGTCGATGTCAAGAAGGATCTCCTCGGGAAGATCGCCGACCACGCCCCCGCAGCGGTGCTGGCGAGCTCCAGCTCGGCCATCGGCCCTAGCGCCATCGGGGCCGGGCTCCCTGACCGTGTCCGGGAGCGTCTGCTCGTGGGGCACCCCGGCAACCCGCCGTACCTGCTGCCGGTGGTCGAGGTCGTGCCGTCGTCCGCCACGGCGGAGTGGGCCACGGCCCGGGCACGGGCGACGTACGCCGACGCGGGGCTGCGACCGGTGACGGTCTCGCACGAGCCGGAGGGGTTCGTGTTCAACCGCCTCCAAGGCGCCATCCTGCGCGAGGCGTACTGTCTCGTCCGCGACGGCGTCGCCACGGTCGGGGAGATCGACGAGGTCGTCCGCAGCGGGCTGGGGCGCCGGTGGAGCTTCATCGGCCCGTTCGAGACCGTCGACCTGAACACCCGAGGCGGCCTCGCCTCACACGCCGAGAAGATGGGCCCGGCGTACGCCCGCATGGGCGTCGAACGCGGTCAGGACGACCCCTGGACGCCGGACCTCGTGGCGAGCGCCGTGGCGCAACGCCGTGCGGCGCTGCCGCTTGAGGAGTGGGCGGACCGGGTGCGATGGCGCGACGAGCAGCTGATGCGCCTCACGCCACTGTGGGAGGAGGCGCGCACCACGTCGTGAGGCTCAGCGGCCGACCACCCTCCCCCGGAGTACGACGGCGGCCGGCCGCGCGAGCACGCTGAGATCGGCGAGCGGGTCGGCGTCATACACCACGAAGTCGGCAGGATCGCCCTCGCCGAGCCCGGCGTTCCAGCCCAGCCAGTCCCGCGCCCGCCAGCTGGCGGCGCCGAGGGCGTAGTCGGCCGGGAGCCCGAAGCGATGCATGGCGAGCACCTCGGCGTGGAGGATCCCGTGGCGCTGGTTGCCGCCGCCATCGGAGCCGGCGTAGAGGGGGACGCCGGCCTCGAAGGCGGTCATGATCGTCTCGCGGCGCCGGTCGAAGAGATCGGTCATCGTGGTGGCGTAGGCGGGGAACTTCGCGCCCGCCTGCGCCGCCAGGTCGGGGAAGATCGCGGTCTGGAGCACCGTCGGGACGACCGCCGTGCCACGCTCGACCAGCGCCTCGATCAGGTCCGGCGTGAGGCCGGTGCCGTGCTCGATGCAGTCGATCCCGGCCTCGATGAGACCGGGGAGCACGTCCCGGCCGAAGCAGTGGGCCGTCACCCGCGCGCCATGGTCGTGGGCCACCTTGATCGCCGCGGTGAAGTCCTCCGCCGCGAAGCTCGGCCGCAGGTCGCCCTCGCCGCGGTCGATCCAGTCGCCGACGAGCTTCACCCAGCCGTCGCCCCGTCGCGCCTCCCGCGCCACGGCGGCGGGCAGCGCCTCGGGCTCGACCTCGTCGGCATAGCCCCGCATGTAGCGCCGGGTGCGCGCGATGTGACGGCCGGCCCGGATCAGCCGGGGCAGGTCCTCGCGGTCCTGGACCCACCGGGTGTCGCCCGGGCTGCCGCAGTCGCGCAGCAGCAGCGCGCCGCCGTCACGGTCCTCCACCGCCTGGCGCTCGGTGGTCGCCTCGTCGACGGCACCCTCCGCGCCGAGCCCGATGTGGCAGTGGGCGTCGACGAGCCCGGGCACGATCCACCCGCGGACGGCGGTCTCCACGCCCGCGGGCCGTTCGTAGGTGACGCGGTCGCCGACGACGTACAGCTCCCGCGGCTCGCCGTCGGGGAGCACCGGCCCGGAGAACGCCAACGCAGTCATATGAGGCACGTTACAGGCCCGACACCCTCGGATTCGGCCCGCCGTACGACGCTCAGCGCTGCGCCGACTCGCCCTCCTTGATCAGGTCGAGCAGCTTCGCGAGCGGCCGGATCCGGCCGCTCACCTGCCCGTCGCGCTCCTCCTGGAAGGTGGAGGAGGGGACGCCGATCAGCGCTCCGTCGTTGTTGACCGCGGCCCCGCCGGAGTTGCCCGGCGCGATGCGGGCATCGGTGTCGAACTCCCAGCGCTTCCCCTTGGCCTCGGAGTTGATGATCGTCGCGACGACGCCCTTGGTGACCGTGACCTCGGGATGTTCCTGGAACGGATCGTCGGTGCCGGAGCGCGCGATGCCCGGGAAGCCGAGGACGGTCACGGCGTCGCCGTTCTCCACGGTGTCGGAGTCGCCCTGCGGCATCGTCGGCAGGTCGAGCGTGGACGGGTCGACCGGGTTGCCGTCGGCGTCGGCGTAGATGCCGATGACGGCGGCGTCGACGTGACCGTCCGCGGCGAGGACCTTCGCGCGGTAGTCCGCCTCCCCGGTGAAGTAGCCGTTGTCCGGGTCGGTGAGGTGGATCTCGACGTAGTCGGGGTCATCGATCCCGAGGTCGTGCCCGTAGATCTCCTCGAGACCGTCCGCCTCGGGGGCGGCGACGTGGGCGTTGGTCAGGATGACGCCGTCCTTGGTGAGGATCGACCCGGAGCCGGTGACCAGCCCGTCACCGCTCGCGTCGTGCACCTCGTAGGAGATGAGCACCGTGGCCGCCTCCGCG
This sequence comes from Nocardioides eburneus, assembly GCF_040838215.1. Lineage (NCBI taxonomy): Bacteria > Bacillati > Actinomycetota > Actinomycetes > Propionibacteriales > Nocardioidaceae > Nocardioides > Nocardioides eburneus. The sequence continues at coordinate 89,690 of NZ_JBFPJR010000003.1, forward strand.
CGGTCCTGCTCAGCGCGGGTCAACACGGAGAGCGAGTCGGCCTTCGGCTGGTCGTCGCCCCCGCCGAGCAGCGCGATCCCGCCGCCGACCAGCCCCGCGACGACGACCACCGAGACCACGGCCGCCGCGATCCGCAGACGCCGCGACCGGCGCCGGCGCGCGATCCGCGCCACCTCCGCCTCGGCGCTGAGGATGGGGACGAGGGAGAGCAGCTCACCGGCGGTCGGGTGGCCGAGACGGATGTCGGTCGTGTCGTCGAACTCGAGGTTCGTGACCGGCTTCCCCTTGGCGAAGGACCCGCTCTGCGAGCCGTTCTGGAAGACCCAGCCACCCGGCTTCGCGACGATCCGGGCGTGCTGACGGGAGACGCCCGGATCGTTGATGACGACGTCGTTGTCGGGCAGGCGCCCGATCGTGATCGTCGCCGGATGGCGGAAGCGGTGCTCCCGCCCTTCCGCGACGACCAGCAGGTCCGGCCCGCTGCTCGGCTGCGGTGCGCCCGGCATGCCGGGCGCACCGGCGATGATCGGCGCGGCCCGTCCGGGAGCGATGGTCATCTCGTAGGCCTCCGGCCCGGGGCGTACGTCGCCGGCTGCTGCCGAGGGGGCCGGAGCGTCCACCGGCGTGGCGCCGGGCGCGGGCGGCGCCCAGGAGGCCGGCGCACCGGGCTGGGCCGGCTGGACGGACTCGCCCTGGTGGCCCGGCTGGACGGGCTGGACCGGGGCGGCCGGAGGCGGCGCCGGCGCCGGCGGTCGGGCGGTCATCGCCGTGGGCCTGACCGGGGCGGCTTCGCCGGGGGCGGGCGACGCGGGCGCGACCGGAGCCACGCCGGCCGTGGTGTCGACGGTGAGGGTCGAGCCCGGCGCCGGCGGACCGCACTGGACGACGGTGCGCCCGTGGATCGGCCGCTCCGTGATCCGGGCGCCGTCGACGAACGTCCCGCCCGAGCTGCCGGCGTCGGCCAGCACCCATCCGGACGGGGTCGGTCGCAGCTCGGCGTGGGCCCGGGAGACGGAGACGGCGGACAGGACGACGTCGGCGTCGATGGACCGGCCGATCCTCACCACCTTGTCGGGCGGGAAGCTCAGGGCACGACCGTCGACCTCGATGCGCAGCAGGGGCATGCGCGCAGCATGCCCAGGGATCGGCGGACCTAACCTGCGAATTTCAGCCGGTCACTCAGAGCTGGTCGAGCAGCCACGTCGGGCTCATCGTGGTGGCGCCCGTCCCCCACGCACGGGCCTGCAGCATCCGATCGGCGGTGACTACGACGACCCGGTCTCCTCGCTGCGCCGCGGCCCGCGCCTCGGCGACGATCGTCGCATCGCCGTCCTTCGGCGCGTGGACGGTACGCACATGTCCGTCCCGCCCCGCCCGGACACCACCCTTGGCGGCACCCTCGAGGACCAGCACGACCTCGTCGTACGCGATGTCCGCGACGAGCAGCGACTCATGGAGCCGTCGGGCCGCGCCGGCGCGGTCCTTCCACCAGCCGTCGGGACGGGCGCCGACGACGTTGGCGCCGTCGACGACGAGGACGGTGGTCACGCGCCGACCCTGGACGGAGCCACTGAGGGCGGCCTGCCGGGGTTCGTCGAGACCGCGACGGGAGCTGAACGGCCCTCGTGGCGGGCAGCGTCCGGCGACGAGACGCCCGTCCGCGCGTGGCGTGCGGCGCCGCGGATGCTCACTTGAGGAACTTCGAGAAGTCCTTGGGGAGGTTGAGCTGCGCGGCCGCGGCCTCGTAGTCGACGTCCTCCTCGCCGGCCGGGAGACCGAACGGGTTGGGCGCGGCCGGCTTCTTCTCCGCCTCGGCCTTCGCCTGCGCGGCGGCCTTGGCCGGGTTGCCGGACTTGCGGGCACCCTTGCCCTTCTTCTGCTTGGGGGCCTGCTTAGCGCCGGCCCGCTTGCCGAAGCCGGCACCGGGCATGCCCGGCATGCCGGGCATGCCACCGCCCTGGGCGAGCTGGGTCATCATCTTCTTGGCCTCGAGGAACCGCTCGACGAGCTGGTTGACGTCGGAGACCTGACGGCCCGAGCCCTTCGCGATGCGCTGACGGCGGGAGCCGTCGAGGATCTTCGGGTTGGCCCGCTCGGCGGGGGTCATCGACTGAATGATCGCCTGGATGCGGTCGATCTCGCGCTCGTCGAAGTTGGCCAGCTGCTCGCGGAACTGGCCCATGCCGGGCAGCATCCCCATGAGCTTCGACATCGAGCCCAGCTTGCGCAGCTGCTGCATCTGCTTGAGGAAGTCGTCGAGCGTGAACTCGCCGGTGCCGAGCCGCTCGGCGGCCTTCTGCGCCTCCTGCTGGTCGAAGGCCTTCTCGGCCTGCTCGATCAGCGTGAGGACGTCACCCATGTCAAGGATGCGCGAGGCCATCCGGTCAGGGTGGAAGAGGTCGAAGTCGGTCATCTTCTCGCCGTTGGAGGCGAACATGACCGGCTTGCCGGTGATGGAGACGATCGAGAGCGCGGCACCACCGCGCGCGTCACCGTCGAGCTTGGTCAGGACGACGCCGTCGTACCCGACCCCGTCGAGGAAGGCCTGCGCGGTGTTGACCGCGTCCTGACCGATCATGGCGTCGACGACGAAGAGGACCTCGTCGGGCCGGACCGCGTCACGGATGTCGGCGGCCTGCTTCATCATCTCGGCGTCGACGCCGAGACGGCCGGCGGTGTCGACGATGACGACGTCGTGGAGGGTGCGCTTCGCCTCCTCGATCGACGCCCGGGCGACCGAGACGGGGTCGCCCACGCCATTGCCGGGCTCGGGAGCGAAGACCTTGACGCCGACCCGCTCGCCGTTGACCTGGAGCTGGTTGACCGCGTTGGGGCGCTGCAGGTCGGCCGCGACGAGCAGCGGCTGCTTGCCCTGCTCCTTGAGCCAGAGCGCGAGCTTGGCCGCGAGCGTCGTCTTGCCGGCACCCTGCAGGCCCGCGAGCATGATGACGGTGGGGCCGGACTTCGCATAGCGCAGCCGGCGCGTCTCGCCGCCGAGGATGTTGACGAGCTCGTCGTTGACGATCTTCACGACCTGCTGGGCCGGGTTCAGCGCCTGGCTGACCTCCTCGCCGCGGGCGCGCTCCTTGACGGCCGCGACGAACTCCCGGACGACCGGCAGGGCGACGTCCGCCTCGAGCAGCGCGATGCGGATCTCGCGCGCGGTGGCGTCGATGTCGGCCTCGGAGAGCCGCCCCTTGCCCCGGAGGTTCTTGAAGGTCGAGGCGAGGCGGTCGGAGAGCGTGGCGAACAAGAGCAGGTCCTCTTAAGGGGAGTCTGGAACGTGTCGAGGGTCAAGACTAACCGGGCTCCCCCACGAGCACCGTTTCGGCGCTCACACCGTCAGCGCGGCGCGTACGGCGTGGGCCGCCTCGGCGGCGCGCTGGTCGCTCAGCGAGCCGGCATGCGCCTCCTGGAGATAGAACACGTCGACCGCCTGCGGCCCGAGCGTGTCCACATGCGCGGAGCGCACCGCCACGTCGAGCCGGGCCAACGCCTCGCACACGAGGTAGAGGATGCCGGGCCGGTCGGCGGTACGGACCTCCAGCACGGTCGCCTGCGCCGACGCCTCCGGGCGTACGACGACCGACGGCGCGAGCTCCGCCGACGGTCCCGGCCGCAACCGTGCTGCCGGGTCCAGCCGGCCCTCGCTGATCGCCTCGAAGCGGGCGCGCAGGACGGCACTGTCGAGGTGCTGGTCGTCGACCTCCCAGACGCTGACGCCGTACTCCCCCTGCGGCCACGCGCGCGCCGCGCGCACCGGCGTCCGCTGGAACGCGAGCGTCGCCGCGCAGTCGGCGAGCAGGCCGATCCGATCAGGAGCGATGACCGTGACCCGGGCTCCGTCCGAGCGCCGCTCGACCTGGAACGACACCTGCCCCTTCCGGCGTACGACGGCGGGGATCTCGACCTCGGCGTGCCCGCGCTCCTCGGGCTCGAGGCCGGTGTCGAGCGCGCGGCGCACCCGCGCGGCGAGGTCGAGGATCAGCGTCGAGCGCCACGACGACCAGGCCTTGGGGCTGGTCGCGCGGGCATCGGCCTCGGTGAGCGCCGTCAGCAGCGCCAGGGACTCGGGCCGGGTGACGTGCTCGGTGATCGCATGCACCGTGGCCGGGTCGTCGGGGTCGCGGGTGGTGGCGAGGGTCGCGAGCAGGAGGTGCCAGCGGACGAGGTTGGCGACGAGGTCCGCCGCCAGCTCATCGAAGCCCATCCGTCGCGCGATCGCGCGGGCGATCGGAGCACCGGCGACGGAGTGCTCGGTCAGCGACCCCTTCCCGATGTCGTGCAGGAGCGCGGCGACCATCAGCACGTCGGGCCGGGCGACCTCGCGGATGAGCGCCGAGGCCTCGATGCAGGTCTCGACGACGTGTCGGTCGACGGTGAACCGATGGACGATCGAGGCGTGCGGCAGCATCCTGATCCGCTCCCACTCGGGCAGGATCCGGGCCAGGGCGCCGGTCTCCTCGAGGGTCTCCCACACGAGCAGCAGGCCCCGGCCCGAGGCGAGCAGCCGGACGAGCAGGTGGCGGGCCTCCGGCGGCCATGGGTCGGGCAGCGGCGGCGTCTCGCGGGCGAGCCGGGCCGCGGTCGGGGGCGCGAGCACCGCGCCCTGCTCGGCGGCCGCCGCGGCGGCCCGCAGGAGCAGCAGCGGGTCGGACGCCGGCTTCGCGGACCGGTCGAGCACGACCTCGCCGTAGGCGAGGGCGACGCCGGGGCCGAGGGGGTGAAGCGCGGGCCGGCGCGGGGCCGTGGCCGGCGGGCGCTCGAGGACGGCGTCGACGCGTCGCCAGGTGAGGCGGGTCAGGTGGATCATCCGGCGGCCGAGCTCGCGCACGTGCACCTGCGCGGCCCGGGCGTCGGCGAGGCCGAGCCGCTCGGCGAGCCCGTCCCACAGCTCGGGCGAGATCCGGTCGACCGCGCGTCCGGCGAGCTCGTGGACGAAGTCACGGACGTCGAGCAGGGCGAGCCGGGTGCGCTCGAGCTCGCCGTGGGGCACGTCGACGAGCCAGGTCGCGACGAGGGCCTTGAGCACCGTCGCGTCGCGCAGGCCGCCGCCCGCCTCCTTGAGGTCGGGCACCGAGACGTGCGCCAGCTCCCCCATCAGCTCGTGCCGGCTGATCGTCATCTGCTTGAGCGCGGGCAGCTGCTGGCGGGCCTGACGCCGCCAATGCGCGAGCATCGTGGCCCGGAGTCGCAGCGTGAGGTTCGGGTCGCCGGCCAGGTGCCGGATGTCGAGCAGCCCCAGCGCCACCCGCAGGTCGGCCGCGGCCGCCTCCACCATCTCCGGCAGCGACCGCACCGCATGGTCGAGGCGCGCGGCGACGTCCCAGAGCGGATACCACACCTTCGCCGCGAGCTCGCCGGGCTCGACGCCCTCGTCGTGGACGAGCACGACGTCCCAGTCCGAGTACGGCGCCAGCTCGCCTCGCCCGTAGCCGCCGACCGCGACCAGGGCGACCCCGGCTTCGGGGCCGCCCTGGTCGTCGTACGCCTCGAGACAGAGCCGGTCGGCCTCGCTGGTGCGTCGAGCCCTCTCCTCGGACGTCACGGAAGTCCCGCGCCCTGCGACGTCCGGGTCAGATCGCCGCGTCGTCGCGGTCGCCGGTGCGGACCCGGATGACGGTGTCCAGCGGGCTGACCCAGATCTTTCCGTCGCCGATCCGGTCGGTCCGGGCCGACGTCTCGATGGCTCCGACGACCGCATCGACGTCACCGTCGGGCACGGCGATCTCGAGCCGGATCTTGGGCACGAGCGCGACGTCGTACTCCGCACCGCGGTAGACCTCGGTGTGGCCCTTCTGCCGGCCGTAGCCGCTGACCTCGGACACCGTCATCCCGGTGACCCCCACGGCCTCGAGCGCGACGCGGACGTCCTCCCACTTGTGGGGCTTGATGACTGCGGTGACGAGCTTCATATCTCCTCCGACTCCCATTCGGTCGAGCGCGGCACCCACGCTGGTGGCCGAACGCCTTCGGTGGCGGTCCGGGCTACGGGCATCATGCCGCACGGTGGCCGGACCCGACGGGCGGCTCCGGTGGGCGAACGGCCCGGCCCCGTGGGGAGCCGGGCCGCACCGCCTGGTTCCTGCAGATCAAACCTGCGGATCGGATCAGAGCGCGGCCGAGTCGCGGTCGCCGGTGCGGACCCGGACGACCGTCTCGACCGGGCTCACCCACACCTTGCCGTCCCCGATCCGGGCGGTCTGGGCGGTCTTGACGATGAGGCCGACGACGTCCTCGGCGTCGTCGTCCTCGATGACGATCTCGATCCGGATCTTCGGCACGAGCGCGATGTCGTACTCCGCACCACGGTAGACCTCGGTGTGGCCCTTCTGTCGGCCGTAGCCGCTCACCTCGGACACCGTCATCCCGGTGACCCCGAAGGTCTCGAGCGCCTCACGGACGTCCTCCCACTTGTGCGGCTTGATCACCGCGGTCACGAGCTTCACGACAGCACCCCCGTGCCGGCGGCGATCTCGTACGCCGTCTCGCCGTGCTGGTCGCTGTCGATGCCCTCGACCTCGGCCTCGTCCGTGGTGCGCCAGCCGATCGTGAACCGGATCGCGAGGGCGATGACGGTGGTGAGGACACCGGTCCACACGATCGTGAAGAGCGCCGCCATGACCTGGTGGCCCAGCGACGTCAGCCCGCCGCCGTAGAAGAGGCCGTCCACGCCGCCCGGCGCCGACGAGGTCGAGAGGAAGCCGATGAGCAGGGTGCCGACCAGGCCGCCGACGAGGTGGACGCCGACGACGTCGAGCGAGTCGTCGAAGCCGAGCTTGTACTTCAGCCCCACCGCCAGGGCGCAGAGGGCGCCGGCGACGGCACCGATGATGATCGCGCCGTAGGTGTTGACCGCGCCGCACGACGGCGTGATCGCGACGAGCCCGGCGACGATGCCCGAGGCCGCGCCGAGGGCGGAGGCCTTGCCGTGCAGGACCCGCTCGGCGAGGAGCCAGGCCAGCATCGCCGCGGCCGTGGCGACGGTCGTGTTGACGAAGGTGACGCCGGTCTCGCTCATGAACTGCTTGGTCATGTCGGCCTCGGACGCATCCGCCGGGAAGACGATCGAGCCGACGTTGAAGCCGTACCAGCCGAACCACAGCAGGCCGGCGCCGATCATCGTCAGGGTCAGGTTGTGCGGACGCATCGGCTCCTTGGGCCAGCCGACCCGCTTCCCGACGACCAGGGCGAGCACGAGGCCGGCGACACCGGCGTTGATGTGGACGACCGTGCCGCCGGCGTAGTCCTGGGCGACCCAGTGCTCCGAGAGCCAGCCGCCGCCCCACACGTTGTGGGCGATCGGCAAGTAGCAGAGCGTCAGCCAGACGGGCACGAAGACCATCCAGGAGGAGAACTTCACCCGGTCGGCGACCGCGCCGCTGATCAGCGCCGCGGTGATCGCCGCGAAGGTGAGCTGGAACGCCATCCCTATGTAGGAGCTCCACTCGACGTCCTTCAGCCCGAAGAGGGTGAAGGGGTTGCTGATCAGGTCGCCGTTGCCGAGGTTGCCCCAACCCTCCGACCAGCCCCAGAGCACGAAGACGAGGGTCGCGATGCCGAAGGCACCGAACGACATCATCATCATGTTCAGGACCGACTTCGAGCGCGTCATGCCGCCGTAGAACAGGGCCAGCGCCGGAACGGTCATCATCAGGACGAGGGCCGTCGCCACCAACATAAAGGCGTAGTAGCCGTCCACAGAACCTCCATGGATTCGCATCTCGGGAGGCGAGGAGGCCACGACGCCGTCGTCGCAGGCGACACACCCGCCTTCATTCGGAGCAACCTTGAAGGTCGGACGTTTCAGCGCCAGGTGTGCGGTGTTTCGCCCGCGTAACGAGTCCGACGCGGCTGTTGCCCGGACGTTTCCACGAGCGCACGCGAGCCTCGCGGCGCGGTCCGACGACCGTCGTACGCCGGCCGCGGACGGGACGGGGTCAGGCTCGGGTCAGCCCGGACCGTCAGCCCAGCAGGGCGTCGACGAACGCCTCGGGGCTGAACGGAGCGAGGTCGTCCGCGCCCTCCCCCAGCCCGACGAGCTTGACGGGTACGCCGAGCTCGCGCTGCACCTGGACGACGATGCCGCCCTTCGCGGAGCCGTCCAGCTTGGTCAGCACGATCCCGGTGACGTCGACGACCTCACCGAACACGCGGGCCTGGATCAGGCCGTTCTGACCGGTGGTCGCGTCGAGCACGAGGAGGACCTCGCTCACCGGCGTCTGCTTCTCGATGACGCGCTTCACCTTGCCGAGCTCGTCCATGAGCCCGGCCTTGTTCTGCAGCCGGCCGGCGGTGTCGACGATGACGGTGTCGGCGCCCGTGTCGATGCCCTCCTTGACGGCGTCGAAGGCGACGCTCGCGGGGTCGCTGCCCTCGGGACCGCGAACCACATCGACCCCGACACGCTCGCCCCAGGTGGTCAGCTGCTCGGACGCCGCGGCGCGGAAGGTGTCGGCCGCGCCGAGGACGACGGAGCGGTCCTCGGCCACGAGGATGCGGGCGATCTTGCCGACCGTCGTGGTCTTGCCGGTGCCGTTGACGCCGACGACGAGCACGACGCCGGGCCGGCCGTCCGCGCCGCTCACCTGGAGGCGGCGGTCCAGGTCGGAGCCGACCAGGTGGACCAGCTCCTCGCGCAGCACGCTGCGCACGTCACCGGCGTCGGCGCCCTCGACGCGAAGCCGGGTGCGTAGCCGCTCGACGAGCTCCTGCGTCGGCGCGACACCCACGTCGGCGGTGAGGAGCAGGTCCTCGATGTCCTCCCAGGTGTCCTCGTCGAGGCGGTCGCGCGAGAGCAGCGCCAGCAGACCACGCCCGAGCGCCGACTGCGAGCCGGCGAGCCGCTGCCGCAGACGGACCAGGCGCGACGCCGTGCTCTCCGGCTTCTCGACGACCGGCGCCTCGGGCTCGACCTCGGGGACGGGCTCGACGACGACCGGGGCCGCCGGCTCCTCGACCCGGGGCTCGGCCTCCTTCGGAGGGGCGACGACCGGCGGAGCCGGCCGCGTCGGCACCTTGGTGCGCCGGCTCCGCGTGACCAGGCCGGCCGTCGTTGCGACGGCCGCGAGGAGGACGACCGCGATGATCACGATGAGGGTGACGAGCATGCTCACATCCAACCAGAGCCACCCAGCCGATCAGCAGCCCGGCCGCGGCCTCCCACCCGCGTGGATCGTCGACCGGATCCGCGGCGGGTGCCCGGCCACGGAGACGGCTCGCCTGAGCCGGAACCGCGTCGGTCGACGGATACGATTCCTCTCATGACCACCGAGCCGGGGAACCCACCGACCGTCCTGTTCGTGGCGGGGGCCGGCCGCAGTGGCACCAGCACGGTCGCCGGCGCGCTCAGCCGGCTCGGGTTCGCCGTTCCCCAGCCGGAGGTTCCGCCCGACGAGTCGAACCCGCGCGGCTTCTACGAGCCGCAATGGGTCGTGGACTTCCACGAGCGCGTCCTCGAGGACATCGGTATCCGGGTCAACGACGCGCGTCCGGAGGCGGTCGATCGGGCCGCGGTCGCGAGCGCGCGCAGCGACCTGTTCGACGAGCTGACCGAGTGGCTCGCGCCGTACGCCGCCGACCGGATCGTCGTCAAGGACCCGCGCTCCTTCTGGCTGCACGAGCTGTGGCGCAGAGCCATCGTGAAGACCGGCATGGAGGCGGTGTTCCTCACCATGCTCCGCCACCCCGCCGAGGTCGCCAAGTCGCGCGACACGCACTACCTGGCCTGCCGCGACGCGGAGCTCCGGCGCGCTCGGGAGACCACCAACGTCGCCTCCTGGTGCCACGGGATCCTTGTCACCGAGCGGGCGACGCGGGACGACCGCCGTACCTTCGTGCCGTATGCCGACTTGATGTCGGACTGGCGGGCCGCTCTGCGCCGCGTCGACGAGCAGCTCGGCCTCGGCGTGATGACCGATGTCGAGGAGACCCACCACGCGAACGACGACTTCATCGACACGGCGCTCTACCGCAGCAAGGTCACCTGGGACGACCTCTCGGTGCCTGCCGAGGTCACGGCGCTCGCGGACGAGGTGTGGGAGACGGTCAACCTCCTCGTCAGCGATCCCGGCGACGCCGCGGCGATGGCGCGGATGGACGAGCTCCACGCGCGCTACGACCGGCTCTATGCGCTGGCCCGGGACCTCATGCTCGACCAGACCTTCGTCGACCGCGCCGCCCATCGCCGGACGCAGGCCGCCGCGCGGGAGCGGTTCCGCGCCCGCATCGAGCGCCTCGAGGAGCGACTGGCGCAGGCCCGGGCTCGCGCCGGGCGTCTCGAGGAGCGGGTGGCGCTGCTGCAGAAGCAGAACGACGGGCTCGCCCGGGAGCTCGACCGGATCCGCGGCTCGCTCCCCTACCGGATCGCCCGGCGGGCGCGCCGCGCGCTCCCGCGCTGATCTGCGCCGTACCTCGTCCGGCGTCGACTCCGCGCGTGCGGAGCCGGACGGGCGCGTTCCGAACGGTACCTTGGTGATCTCGTCCGAGGTCGTCGCACTGCACGAGTGGAGGTCGTCGCGCACTTGTCCGAGCAGCCCCGAGCCCGGAAGCTCCTCACCGGCCTCCGCCGGCCGGTGCCGGCACGACGCGGACGGCCGCCGGCCGCGGTCGATGCACACTACGCCGGCATCCTCGACGGCCGACGCCTCTGGCTGGCGCTTCCCCTCGACGTCCCGGCACCAGCGTTGTGGTCGCGGGAGGTGGGCCTGTTCTCGCCCGTCGACGAGCACGAGGACGATCCTCATGCCCCGTCCGGGCTGCGCAGCGTGCGCTGGGACCTCGAGTCGGCGCTGGCGCAGCACGGCCCGGGCACGTACGCCGTCGTCGTACCCACGCCTGAGGGGCGGCGACCGGTCCGGCTCCCCACCGCCCTGCCGGAGGACCTCGCGGCCGCAGTGCCCCTGCGCGGACGCACGATGCAGCTCAGGCTCGTGCGCAGCGAGGCCGGCGACCTCGCCGTCGACCACGACGTGCCGCCTCCCACCGTCGACCTGGTCTCGGCGGCGTACGCCGACGGCACGGTGCACCTCGTGCTCGATGCTCCCGCGGGCTGCTCCGGTGAGGTGACCCTCGTCGACGAGTCCGACGAGGTCGCCGGTGTCCTGCGGGGAGAGCACCGCACCGACGGCCTCCACTGCTCCCTCACCGCCGACGACGTCCCCGCCGCGCCGGGGCCGTTCCGCTTCGTCGCCGGCGGGCTTCCGGTTGTGCGTCGCGACAATGGGCTGACGGACGCTCGTCAGGTCCTTCTCCCGTTCGTGCCGGGGCCTGTGGGAGATGACGTCGTCGCCCAGCTCGCCTTCCGACCTCACGGACGGCTCGTGCTGCGTCGCACTGCTCCCGTCACGGGAGGCGCGGCATGAGGGTGACGTACCTGCTCTCGGCGGACCCTGCACCCCACGCGGTCGCCGCCAACCGTGCCCTCGTCGACGAGGCGAGCCTCGCCGCAGCGGCCGGTCACGCCGTGACGCTCGTCGGTCTGACCCGCCCGGCTCCTCGCACGCTCGCGCCCGGCATCGCCGTGGTCGGGCTGCTCGACCGTGCGGACGACTGCGACGTCGAGGGCGGCGTGTCCACCGAGCCGCCCTCGATCCTGGTCCCCCCGCAGTGGGAGGACGGCTTCGGCGCCGGCGCGGACCCCGCACTGCGGCAGTACCTCACTCGCCTCGACACCGACGTGCTCGTGACCGCCGGTCCTGGTCTCGTCTCGGCAGCCGCGCGCCTCGCCCCTGAGACGACCACGCTCGTCTACCAGGAGCACCGCCTGCCCTCGGAAGCAGACCTCGACCCGGTGGCCATGTGCGCCGCGCGGATCGACCTGGTGCTCACGACTTCCCCCGCGACCTTCCACTGGCTCCGAGCCGCCCTGGCCGGGCCGGCGGGCGGCTCGACCGGCATGCCGGTCGAGCTCGTCCCGGACGTCGCGGGCGAGCTGACGGCGCCGTACCGACCGCGATCGACGCTCGCGTCACCGCTGATCGTGGCCGCCGGCGGGCCGTCGCGCGGCGCGAGCTACACCCGCCTGGTCGCGGCGTTCGGCCAGATCGCGGCCGACCTGCCGGACTGGCGCCTGCGGATCCTCGACGAGGGGCGGAGCAAGGGTGCGCTTCTCCGCCCGATCCGCAAGTGGGGCCTCTACGACCGCGTCGAGCTGCCGGCCGCCGGCGACGACCTCGCCGCTGAATGGGCCCGGGGCGCGTTCTCGGTCCACGTGTCGCCGAACGCGGAGGTCCGCCGGAGCATCCGGGGTGCGATGGCCGCCGGCCTCCCGGCCGTCGCCTTCGATCATCCCTCCGGTGCCCGCCACCTCATCGATCACGGCGTCAACGGGCTCCTCGTGTCCCCCGACTCGGTGCCCGGCATGGCGAGCGCGCTGCACCGGCTCGCCGTCGACGCCGACCTCCGCCACCGCCTGGGCGAACGGGCGCTCACCGTGGTGGAGCAGTATGACGCTGCCGCGGTGCTCGCCGCCCGGACGCACCTCTACGACCGGGCCCGCAGCCGTCAGCGCGCCACTGTCTCGGCAGGTGTCGTCTCGACCGCCTCCGTCCGGCCCACCCGCGCGGTGCCCGACCTGACACCGCAGCAGGCGCGCACGCTGGCGTTGACGTGGGCCGCCGGCGCGGCCCAGAGCGCGGCGCCCGAGTCGTGGTTCGTCGTTCCGCCCGGGCTCGGGGACCCCGCCACCGTCGTACTCCCGATGGAGGCGCGCCCCGCCTTCCTCGACGCCCTGGGGCGTCCTGAGGCGCCCGTGGAGCTCTCCCTCGTCGACCCCGGTGAGTTCGACTGGCCGTTCCGCCGCGGACCGGTCGCGGAACTGGCCGCGGAGATCCGCCGCGGGCGCACCCCGCACCTCCGGCTGGAGCCATGGCCCGGCGGTCACGAGCAGCCCGGCGTCCTCGCCCAGGGCTGCGCCGTGGCGATCGAGTTCTGGGAGCGCTCGCCGCAGGGCGATCTCGTCGCGGCCCGCCGCAACCGGTTCGTGCAGTCCGTCTCGCCGGCGGAGTCGTTCGTGTCGTACGACGTCGAGGGCGTCACCGTCCGGACGTTGCCGCTGATGACGCGGCCGACCGTCCATGAGTGCCACTTCCCTATCGACGTCGTCTACACCTGGGTCGACGGCGGCGACCCCGCCTGGGAGGCGAGTCGCGCGGAACGGCTGGCCGACCTGGAAGGTACGGCGGCCACCCGGGAGTCGAGCGGTCGCGCCCGGTTCGTGAGCCGGGACGAGCTGCGCTACTCGATGCGCAGCGTCCACCTCTTCGCACCCTGGGTCCGCCGGATCCATCTCGTCACGGCGAGCCAGGTCCCGACGTGGCTCGTCGACCACCCCAAGGTGCGGCTGGTCGACCACAAGGAGATCCTGCCCCCCGAGGCGCTGCCGACCTTCAACTCCCACGCGATCGAGGCCGCTCTCCACAAGATCCCGGACCTCGCCGAGCACTGGATCTACCTCAACGACGATGTGTTCCTGGGGCGTCCGCTGTCGCCGGAGACGTTCTTCACCCCCGCCGGCCAGCCGAAGGTCCTGCTCGATGAGTCCGGCGTCGGCGACGTGGGCGACCCTCGGGCGAAGCCGTGGCTCAAGGCGGCCTGGAACAACCGGGAGCTCCTGGCGGACGCCGTCGGAGCGATCAACATCCTTCCGCTGCGACACGTCCCGCATCCACAGCGCACCTGCGTCGTCGCCGAGCTGGAGGCGAGGTTTCCGGCGGAGTTCCTCGACACGCTCCGCGCGCCGTTCCGTTCCGACACGGACATCTCCGTACTCGCCTCGCTCGCCCAGCACTTCGGGCTCGCGACCGGTCAGGCCGTCGTCGGCACGGCGGAGGACACCTTCCTCGACATCAGCACGAGCGGCGTACTCGGGGTGCTCCGTCGACTGCTGGACCGGCAGAACGACTTCTTCTGCCTGGGCGACCACCACGACCATGCGCTGCCGCCGGACCGCTTGCACACCGCGCTGGAGGACTTCCTCGCGGACTACTTCCCGCTCACCGCGCCGTGGGAGCGCACCTGACGTCGCGTCACCGCGTCGTGCCCTCCGCGGTCTTCCGGGGCCAGGGCCACTCACCCTCTCCGGCGTCCTGACCCTCCAGCGTCGGAGCCGCCTCGGCGGCACGCTCCATCACGCCTCCGAGCCACGGCGCGGCCGGAACCTCCTCACCACGATGGGGGTAGGCGACATAGACCAGCACCAGGCCCGCGAGGACCAGGATGACGATCATGACAACGACGATGGCGAGCACGCGGGGCTTCCTCCCGGGGAATGGTCTGGACGGGCCCAACCCTGCCATAGCCGGCCTGCCCGCCGGGCCAGGAGGCACGCCTGCGGACGTCGCCACCGCACCGGTCAGGCGGGCTCGACCTCGCGCAACCGCTGGGAGATGACGGTCGAGACACCGTCGCCGCGCATGGTGACGCCGTACAGCGCGTCCCCGACCTCCATGGTGCGCTTCTGGTGGGTGATGACGAGCAGCTGAGAGCTCTCCCGCAGCTCCTCGTAGATCTCGAGCAGGCGCCCGAGGTTGGTGTCGTCGAGCGCGGCCTCGACCTCGTCGAGGATGTAGAACGGCGACGGGCGGGCCTTGAAGAGCGCGACCAGGAACGCCACCGCCACGAGCGAACGCTCGCCGCCCGAGAGCAGCGAGAGCCGCTTGACCTTCTTGCCGGGCGGGCGTGCCTCGACCTCGATGCCGGTGGTGAGCATGTTGGCCGGATCGGTCAGGACCAGGCGTCCCTCACCACCGGGGAAGAGCCGCTTGAAGACGTGGTCGAAGGCCTTCTCGACGTCGGCGTACGCCTCGGTGAAGACCTGCTCGACGCGGGTGTCGACCTCCTTCACGATGTCGAGGAGGTCCTTGCGGGTGGTCCTGAGGTCCTCGAGCTGCTCGGTGAGGAACTTGTGACGCTCCTCCATCGCGGCGAACTCCTCGAGGGCGAGCGGGTTGACCTTGCCGAGCTGCGCCAGGTCCCGCTCGGCCCGCTTGAGCCGCTTGGCCTGCTCCTCACGCACGAACGCAACCGGCTCCTGCGGGGTGCCGTCCTCCAGCGGCGGCTGAGGCACGGGCTGGTCGGGGCCGTAGTCGGCGATGAGGCCGTCGGCCTCGAGGCCGAGCTCCTCAAGCGCCTTCTCCTCGAGCTGCTCGATCCGCATGCGCTGCTGGGCCCGGGCCATCTCGTCACGGTGGACGGTGCTGACCAGGTCCTCGAGCTCACGGCCCAGGTCGCGGAGGGAGGCGCGGACGGTCAGCAGCTCCTGCTCGCGTCCGGCGCGCGACTGCTCGACCGCGGCACGCTCGTCGGCGGCCTGCTGCACCGAGGTCTCCAGGCGCACCAGCACCCGCTCGACCGCGACGCCCACGGCGCGGGCGGCGCGCGCCTCGCGCTGCAGCCTCGCGCGCCGCTCTGCCGCGCGCGCCCGCGCCTCGCGCTCCTGCCGCGCCGCACGCAGCAGGGAGTCGGAGCGCCCGTGGATCGCCCGGGCTCGCTCCTCCGCGGTCCGAAGCGCCAGCCGAGCATCCATCTCCGCCTGCCGCGCGGCACGGGCAGCCTCGACCAACCGCTCACGGTCGTCGGTGTCCGGCTCCTCGGCGGGCGCCTGCTCGGCGCCGGCCAGCCGCTCCTCGAGCTCGGCGAGGCCGGCCGTCGCCTGCGTCTTGGCCTCCTCGGCCTTCGCGATGGCCGCCGTCAGCCGTTCCGCTTCGCCGCGGGCGGCACGCGCCTGGGCGCCGTACTGACCGAGCTCCTCCGCGACGGCGGCGAGGGTCGCATCGGACTCATGCAACTTGGCGAGCGCGACGTCCACGCGCTTCTGCGCCTCGAGCCGCTCCGCCTCGAGGCGGGAGGTCTCGAAGGTCGCCCGCTCGGACGCGGCGACCGCCTCAGCGAGTTGCTCCGCGGCCTCGTCGACGGCGGCCTGGACCTCGAGGAGGCTCGGCGCCGACGACGAGCCACCGACGGCGACGTGCGTCGCGAGTACGTCGCCGTCGCGGGTCACCGCCGCCAGGCCGGGTGAGCCGGCGACGACCGTCCGGGCGGCGTCGAGGTCCTCGACGACGACCACGGCGCCCAGCAGCCGGGTCACCGCCGGCCGCAGCGCCTCGGGGCACTCGACGACGTCGAGCGCCCACGTCACCTCGGCGGCGACCGCGGGGCGGGACGACGCCTCGGCCGGGGCGCCGCCGAGGAGGAGGCCCGCACGGCCGAGGTCCTCCTCCTTGAGGTGTCTGATCGCAGCGAGCGCGGCCGCGGCATCGGCCACGACGATCGCGTCGGCCGTCGCACCGAGAGCACCCGCGACGGCGGTCTCGAAGCCCGTCCGCACGGTCAGCAGGGCGGCGACCGAGCCGAGGACGCCCTCCACTCCCTCCGCGGCCAGCAGGGCGCCGGCGCCGTCCTTGCGGTTGAGCCCCAGCTCCAGCGCATCCTTGCGCGCGGCGAGCGAGGCCCGGTCGCGGTCGGCCTGGGCGGCCTCCGCCTGCAGCTTGGCGAGTCGTTCCTCGATGTCGTCGAGCGCGGCGCTCGCCGCCTCGTGCTCGGCGTCGAGCCCCTCCTCCCCCGCGTCCAGACCGGCGACCTTCGTCTCAAGCGCGGTGAAGTCCCGCTGCGCGCGCTCCGCGCGGGCCAGCGCGTCCTCCCGCGCGGCGCTGAGCCGCCCGACCTCGTCGTCGGCCGCCGCCACCCGCGAACGCAACGTGTTGACCTGGCCGGTGAGCCGGGCGAGCCCCTCGCGCCGGTCCGCCGCCGCCCGGTGGAGGGCGGCGATCCGGCGCTCCTCCTCGGCCGCGGCGTCCTCGGCGGTCTTCCTGGCCGTCACCGACTCCTCGAGCGCGGCGCGGAGCGCCTCGACATCGGCGTCGGTCGCACGCTCCTGCTCCTTGGCCCTGGCGGCCTCGGCCTCCAGCTGCTCGGGGTCACGGCCGCCGCGGCTCTCGAGGTCGTCGGTCGTGGCCGCGTTGCGCACCCGCTCGGCGGCCAGCGACTGCGTCCCCCGCAGCCGCTCGCGCAGACCGGACAGCGCGAACCAGGTCTCTTGGGCCCTCGCCAGCGCCGGGAGGTCCTCGCGCAGGGCCGCCTCCAGGGCGGCCTCCTGCCGGCGTCCCTCCTCCAGCTGCCGCTCGACCGCCGCCCGGCGCTCGAGGAGCACCGACTCGTCGGCCAGCTCCTGCTCCAGCGCCGTACGCGCCGTGACGAGGTCGTCGGCCAGCAGCCGCGCCTTCGCGTCACGGACGTCGGCCTGGACCGTCGCGGCCTTGCGCGCCACCTCCGCCTGACGGCCCAGCGGCTTGAGCTGGCGTCGGATCTCGGTGAGCAGGTCGGCGAGCCGGTTGAGGTTGCCCTCGGTGGAGTCGAGCTTGCGGAGCGCCTTCTCCTTGCGCTTGCGGTGCTTGAGGACCCCCGCGGCCTCCTCGACGAAGCCGCGACGGTCCTCCGGGGTCGCGTGGAGGATCGAGTCGAGCTGACCCTGCCCGACGATCACGTGCATCTCCCGTCCGATGCCGGAGTCGCTCAGCAGCTCCTGCACGTCGAGGAGTCGGCAGGACCGCCCGTTGATGGCGTACTCCGAGCCGCCGTTGCGGAACATCGTCCGGCTGATCGTGACCTCGGCGTACTCGATCGGGAGCGCCCCGTCGGTGTTGTCGATCGTGAGCGCCACCTCGGCCCGCCCGAGGGGCGGCCGGCCCGACGTACCGGCGAAGATGACGTCCTCCATCTTGCCGCCGCGCAGGCTCTTCGCGCCCTGCTCGCCCATGACCCACGCCAGGGCGTCGACGACGTTGGACTTGCCCGAGCCGTTCGGTCCGACGATGCAGGTGATACCGGGCTCGAGCTGCAGGGTCGTCGCGGACGCGAAGGACTTGAACCCCTTCAGGGTCAGGCTCTTCAGGTACAACGTGCTGCTCCCTGGTCCTTGGCGCCGGCGTGCGGACGCAGCATCCTCTCAGACGCTGCGTGGGGAAGGTCAGCAAAGCCGAGCCTACCGGCCGGCGCTCCCGATTCCCGGCAGCCACGACGTAGCGTGGCCGAATGACCCAGCAGGTGCATCGGGTACACCCGGCGTTGCAGACCTACGTCGCGCGGTGCGTCGGCTACGACTACCTGCCCGATCCACGGGCGGTCCACCACGGGCTGCCGTCGCCGACGGCGACGCTCGTGATCGCCTTCGACGATCCGCTCGACACCGAGTGGCTCGGCGACCCCCGCTCCCGGGCCCGCCGGTGGACCACGGTCTCAGGGCTCGGCGTACGCCCCGCCCTGATCCACACCCATGGCATCCAACGTGGCATCCAGCTCGATCTGACCCCGGCGGGCGTCGGCGCACTGCTCGGCATGCCCGTGGCGGCGATCGCGGACAGCCTGCACACCCTGGCCGACCTCGGCCTCGGGGACGAGCTGCACGAGCGACTCGCCTCCGCGGTGTCCTGGCCCGACCGGTTCGCGCTGCTCGACGGCCTCCTCCTCGCCCAGTTGCACACGGACCCGGTCGGGCCGCCGCCGGAGGTCACGCACGCCTGGGACCTGATCTCCCGCTCCCGCGGACGCCTTCGGGTCAGCGTGGTCGCAGACCGGGCCGGCTGGAGCCGGCGCCACCTGCAGACCCGGTTCGGCGCCGAGTACGGCGTCTCCCCCAAGCAGGCAGCCCGACTGTTCCGCTTCCACTATGCCCGCTCACTCGCCCTTCGCGGACGACCCCTGGCGGCGATCGCCTACCAGGCCGGCTACGCCGACCAGGCTCATCTCACCCGTGACTGGCACGAGCTGGCGGGGGCACCTCCGGTGGCGACCTTGCGGGAGATGTTCCCAATCGTTCAAGACGAGGTGGTCGACGCTCGCGCAAGGTGAGTCCATGACCACCACACTCTTCTGCGCCCTGGCCTTCGCCGACGTCGAGCGAGGGATCACGTTCCTCGAGGCACTCGGCTTCACCGAGAAGGCGGTCTACCGCGACCCCGACCACCCGGAGGTGGTGCTGCACGCCCAGTTCGACTGGCGGGACTCCGGTGGCGTGATGTTCGGCTCGAGCAAGGCCGACGACCCGCACAAGGCCGGTGTCGGTCAGGCCCGCTGCTATCTGGTCGTCGACGCGGACGCGGCGGTCGACGAGGTCCACGCCAGAGCGCTCGCCGCAGGCGGCACGAGCCTGCGCGATCCGGTCGACATGGACTACGGCGGCCGCGGGAGCACCGTCCTGGATCCCGAGGGCAACCAGTGGAGCATCGGCTCGTATCCGGGCGAGTGAGATCGTGGCGTGCCGGCGCGGTGGCTTCCCTTAGGGTCGTGGGATGGAGCTGATCGCCTCGGGACGAGACGCCGACGTCTACGCGTACGCCGACGGGCTGGTGCTGCGCCGCTACCGCGACGGCCGTCCGGCCGGTGAGGAGGCCGAGCTCATGCGCTGGCTCGGCTGCGCGGGCTACCCGGTCCCGGAGGTGCACCGCTCCTCGGGCCCCGACCTGGTGATGGAACGGGTCGAGGGGCCGACCCTCGCCAGCGCGATGACCACGGGGCCCCTGTCCCCGGCCGACGGGGGCACGCTCCTCGCCGACCTGCACGACCGGCTCCATGCCTTGGAACACCACGGCGTGATGCCGCTCCTCCATCTCGACCTGCATCCGCTGAACGTCGTCCTCACGGCCGATGGTCCCGTGGTGCTCGACTGGTCCAACGCCCGGCGTGGACCGGCCGGACTGGACGTGGCCCTGACCGTCCTCATCCTCGAGCAGCTGCTCATCACGCCCGGCACGCTGCCGAGCGACCCGGCGCTGGAGACCGCGCTGCGCGAGTCGCTCGGTGAGTTCTTCCCGGCGTTCGTCTCCTCGGTCGCCACGCCCTACGTGGACCACCTCGGCGACGCCGAGGAGTTCCGCCGCCAGGATCCCTACCAGACCCAGGACCGGCTCAACCGCCTCGGCGAGGCTCGCGAGCGTGCCGAGGAGCTCGCCCGCGTCCACCGCTGAGCCCCGTTCGGCTCGGTCCCGGCGAGAGCGCACGCATGGAAGGAGCCGACTTCCGGGAATGTCCGGGAGTCGGCTCATCGGAACGGGCCGGGCCCGTCCGTGGTGGTGCGTTGTGGGGGTGCCCGTCTCAGACGGGCTGCATCTCCTGCATCGAGGACTCGAGGAGGTCTGCGGCATGCGCCTCGACCAGCGACTCGTTCTCCTTCTTGAGGGAGAGCACGAGCTCCTCGAGATCCCGGACCCGCGCACGCAGCCGAGCGTTCTCGGCGGTGAGGTGAGCGGGAGTCCGCAGGTCGCTGTTCATATAACCGATCAGCGCCTTGGCCATGAATCGTTCCTTCGAGTCAGATTCGGGGAAGACCCGGGTCGCCGGGCCGTCTTCAAGAGTCCCACCAAGACGCCGTGGGGTCAATCCGACGACGGTCCGCCCGGACCCGCGGCGCTCACGGCGCGGTCAGGACCGGTCAGGACCGACGCCGCCGCCGCTCGCTGAGCTCGCGCAGCTCGGCCTGCTCGGCGTCGGTGAGCGAGGCGGTGCCGGACTCGTGGATCTTGTCCAGGAGCTCGTCCATCCGCTGCTCGTCGCGCGACGGCGCCGGTGGCGGGGTCGTGGGCGGCGGGCTCCACGGACCCGACACGACCGTGGGCCGGCCGGGGTCGAAGTCGCGCTTGCGGCCCTTGGGGGTCTTGGGAGCACGCCGCCGGGGCGTCCCCAGCCGCGGGATCCAGGGATAGTCGGCGAGCATGCCGAACTGGCGGGCGACGAATCCGCAGACGACGATGCCGACGAGGAAGGTGACGAGCAGCGTCCAGTTCCGGGTCCCGAGGTAGGACAGGACCTGGATGCCGACGATCACGATGCCGACGACCCAGGCGGGGATGTTGAAGAAGAACATCCGCGTCGGCCACTCGGCGATCCACAGCAGCAGGACCATGATCTCGAGCATGCTGAGCCCGCTCAGCTCCGCGTCCACGCCGGCGAGCGCGTTGAGCCCGACGAAGACCGCGCCGAGCAGCACGGTCCAGATCGCGAGCATCCAGAGGAATCGCTTCTTGCCGAGGACGCTGCGCTCGACGTCGGAGGCGAAATACCAGAACAGGAAGATCGCGATCGCGTCCCACAGGCTGACGCCCCAGTAGGCGAACGGCCAGGTGAGCAGCGTCCAGATCCTGAGGTCGTCGACGACCCTCATCTTCGCGGCCGTGAGGTTGTATTCCAGCGTCCCGCGGAAGCCGTAGTCGAGGCTCCCGGAGCCCACCACGGCCGAGACGATGAGCGCGGCGACGCTCAGGAGCACGACCAACCAGCTCGTCGTCACCTCGAGCGTGCCGATGTGGAACCACGGCTCGTGGGGATGGCGGCCACCCGGCGTCAGTCGGAAACGTCCTCGCACGACGATGAGCCTAGTCAGCGCGTGGTTGGTGCGGCAGGGGTGGTCGGCGTACGACGTCCGGACCGGGCGGTCGACGTGCGCCGTCTCGGGGCCGGCTGGCAGACCGGGCAGAAGTAGGACGACCGGTTCATGAAGGCGACCCGCCGCAACAAAGCGCCACAGCGCTCGCAGGGCTCGTCCTCGCGACCGTAGGCGTGCAGGGAGCGGTCGAAGTAGCCCGACTCACCGTTGACGTTGACGTAGAGCGCGTCGAAGGAGGTGCCTCCCTGGGCGAGCGCCTCGTTCATGACGTCGCGGACGTGGCCGAGCAGCTCGCGCACCTGAGCGGCCGTGAGCCGGTTGCCGGGTCGCTCGCCGTGCAGCCGGGCGCGCCAGAGCGCCTCGTCGGCGTAGATGTTGCCGACGCCGCTGACCACCGTCTGGGTGAGCAGGATGCGCTTGATCCCGGAGCTGCTGCGCCGCACGCGGCGGACGAGCTCCGCGTCGTCGAAGAGCGGGTCGAGCGGGTCACGCGCGATGTGGCTGATCTCGGGCGGCAGCTCCGCTCCCCCACGACTCACCGACAGACCGCCGAACATCCGCTGGTCGACGAAGCGCAGCTCGCTGCCCTCGTCCGCGCCGGCGAGGCCGAGGCGGACGCGCAGATGACGTTCGTACGGCGCCGAGGACGGCTGCACAAGGAGCTGGCCGCTCATCCCGAGGTGCGCCATGATCGCGTCACCGGGCTCGCCGTCGAGCGGGGCGAGCGGCAGCCAGAGATACTTGCCACGACGGCGGGCACCCACGATGCGGCGACCGACCAGCTCCGCGGCGAAGCCCGCGGGGCCGGTCGGATGGCGGCGCACGGGCCGCTCGTGGCGGACGTCGACGGCGACGATCGTCGCGCCGACGACGTGACGCTCGAGGCCCGCCCGGACGACCTCGACCTCAGGGAGCTCGGGCACGGGCGCCTAGTCCCGCGCGGGGCCCTGCGCGGCGGTGTCGGCGAGGATCTCGCCGTACGCCGTCTCCGCGGCGGCCTGCTCGGCTTCCTTCTTGGAGCGGCCCACGCCGTTGCCGTAGAGCCGGTCACCGACCTTCACCTGCGCGGTGAAGGTCTTCATGTGGTCGGGCCCCGTGTCGGTGATGACATAGTCCGGGACGCCGAGCGACCGCTCCGCGGAGAGCTCCTGCAGCGAGGTCTTCCAGTCGAGGCCGGCGCCGAGCGCCGAGGCCTGCTCGATCAGGGGATCGAAGAGGCGGTGCACCACCGCCGCCGAGGTCTCGATGCCGCCGGAGAGGTGGACGGCGCCGATCACCGCCTCGACGGTGTCGGAGACGATCGACGCCTTGTCGCGGCCGCCGGTCGCCTCCTCGCCCCGGCCGAGCTTGACGTGCTCGCCGAGACCGATCGCACGACCGATGCCGGCGAGGGCGCGGGCGTTGACCACGGCGGCCCGCAGCTTGGCGAGCCGGCCCTCGGGAAGATCGGGATGCGTCAGATAGAGCGTCTCGGTCACCACGACACCGAGCACGGCGTCTCCCAAGAACTCCAGGCGTTCGTTGGTCGGGAGGCCGCCGTGCTCGTAGGCGTAGGACCGGTGCGTGAGCGCACGCTCCAGCAACTCGGGATCCAGCGTCGGATCACCGAGCGCCGCGCGGAGCTCGACGTAGTTGGTCAGGAGACCGGGCCGGTCAGAGGACCTGGCGACGGTCGGCGCGCGCGCCGTACTGGCCGCACTCGCCGCACGCGCGGTGCGGGAGGTGCTTGGCACCACAGGCGGGGTTCGCGCAGGTGACCAGCGTCGGGGCCACGGCCTTCCAGGCCGAGCGACGGTGGCGCGTGTTGCTGCGCGACATCTTCCGCTTCGGGACAGCCACTGTTCGTTCCTCTCACCAGGACCGGTCGACGACCGGCCAGATCCACTCTGCGCGGGCCGGGTGGCCCAACGTCACTCGTTGCTGTTGTTGCTGCTGCTCGGGTCCTGCTGGAGCGCGGTCAACCCCGCCCAACGCGGGTCGATCGGCTCCTCGTGCGTGTGGTCCGGCTCGTCCTTTCGTCGAACCCCGCATTCGGGGCACAGACCCGGACAGTCATCCTCACACATCGGCTGGAACGGCAGCGCGAGCACCACCGCATCCCGCAGCAGGGGCTCGAGGTCGAGCAGGTCGCCCTCGAGCATGCTGACCTCGTCGTCCTCCTCGGCGTCCGCGGCCGAGCGGGTGTCGTCATAGACGAACAGCTCCTGGAACGTGACCTCGGCTTCGTCCTCGATCGCGTCCAGGCACCGCACACACTCGCCCTCGAGCTCGACTCGCGCCGACCCCGTGACCAGGACGCCCTCCATGACCGCCTCGAGCCGCAGGTCGAGCTCGACCGGCGATCCCTCGGGGACACTGAGGACTTCGATGCCCAGATCCGCCGGCGCCGGCACCGTCCGTGTCAGCTCCCGCTGGGACCCCGGGCGGCGGCCGAGCTCGCGAGTATCGAGCACGAGCGGCGCTCTCGGGTCCAGGCTGGTCACGTGTTCACTTCCGGATGAGGGCACGACGAATCCAGAGAATCGTAGCCGTCGGGGCGGGGACGGACCAAAACACGACAGCGCCATCGCCACCGCGAGCGGGCGACCCGGTTCAGCCCGCCCGCTCGGCCAGGCGGGCGGTGAGGCGCTCGAGCACGTGGCGCGGCACGAAGTCGCTCACGTCGCCGCCGAAGGAGGCGACCTCCTTGACCAGACTGGAGGAGACGAACGACATCCCCGGGTCGGTCATGAGGAAGACCGTCTCCGTGCCGGTCAGGTGGGCGTTCATCTGCGCCATCTGGAGCTCGTAGTCATAGTCCGTCGCGCCGCGCAGTCCCTTGACGATCGCCTGCGCGCCGATCTCGGCGCAGAAGCTCGTGACCAGGCCGCTGAAGCCCTCCACCCGCACGTTCCCGAGCTCGGCGACCGCCTCGCGGAGCATGGCCATCCGCTCCTCCGCGGAGAAGAGCCGGCTCGAGGACGACGACTTCGCCTTGTTGACGCCGACGCCGACGACGACCTCGTCGAAGAGCGCCGCGGCCCGGCGGAAGATGTCGATGTGTCCGTTGGTCACCGGGTCGAACGACCCCGGGCAGACGGCCCGTCGTACCACGTGAACTCCTTCGCTGGAAGCGTCAGGCGCTTCGGTCGGGACCGGCGTGACCGTACCAAAGCGTGGTCTCGCCGTACTTGCGGCTGCGGACGTCGGCGAACACCGCGGGCCAGGCCGGCTCCGGGCTGCGCGCCGAACGCTCGACCACGACCATCGCCCCCGGCACCAGCCAGTCGTAGGTGACCAGGGCACCCAGGTCGCGGGCGAGGGCCGCGTCGTCGAGCGGGTAGGGCGGGTCGAGGAAGACGATGTCGTACGGCGCCGCCGGCGGTTTCGTCAGCGTGCTCGCCACCGGGGCACTCACGACGTTGGCCTTCGGGAAGCCGAGCGTCTTCGCATTGTGGCCGATCAGGGCGGCCGTACGCCGGTCGGACTCGACGAGCGTCACCACCCCGGCACCCCGCGACCAGGCCTCCAGGCCGACCGCGCCGCTGCCGGCGTAGAGGTCGAGGAAGCGAAGACCCTGCAGGGTCCCGCACCACGACTCGATCGCCGAGAAGAGCGCCTCGCGCACGCGGTCGCTCGTCGGGCGGGTCTGGGAACCTCGTGGCGTGGCGAGGCGGCGACCCCCGGCCTGCCCCGCGATGATCCGCGTCACGATCTCTCCATGTAGTCGGCCTGCGTCGAGCGCTCGATCTCCGCCACTCTCCGAGCGAGCAGCGGAGCGCCCTGCAGGTCGACATCCTCCCCGAGAAGCGCCTCGGCCGCAGCACGCGCCTCGACGATCGTCTCCTCGTCGCGCAGCACACGGAGGTTCTCCAGGCTCGACCGGACGCCGGACTGCGACGCCCCGAGGACGTCGCCCTCGCGCCGCTGCTCGAGATCGACCCGGGAGAGCTGGAAGCCGTCCGTGGTCGAGGCCACCGCCTCCAGCCGGTCGCGCGCCGGGGTGCCGGGCTCGGCTCGGCTGACCAGCAGGCAGAGCCCCGGGAGCCCGCCACGGCCGACCCGACCGCGCAGCTGATGGAGCTGGGACACGCCGAACCGGTCGGCGTCGAGGATCACCATCGTGGTCGCGTTGGGCACGTCGACGCCGACCTCGATGACGGTGGTGGCGACGAGGACGTCGACGTCGCCGCGGACGAAGTCGCGCATGGCGCGCTCCTTCTCCTCGGGCGTCAGCCGGCCGTGCAGGACGGCGATCCGGAGCCCCTCGAGCGGCCCCTTCGCGAGCTCGTCGGCGACCTCCACGACGGCGCTCAGCGCGGACTCGGGCGGCTTCAGCGCCTGGCCCTCCTCGTCGTAGTCGACCTGGTCGCTCTCCCCCGCCTCCTGCTGGTCGCCGGAGATGCGCGGAGCGACGACGTAGACCTGGTGGCCCTGCTCGACCTCCTCGCGGACCCGCTCCCAGACGCGGTGGACCCAGCCGGGGCGCTCGGCGAGCGGCACGAGGTTGGTCTGGATCGCCGCCCGCCCCGCGGGGAGCTCGGTGAGCGAGGAGATCTCGAGGTCGCCGAAGACGGTCATCGCGACGGTGCGCGGGATGGGCGTCGCCGTCATGACGAGCAGGTGGGGCGGCGTCCCGGCCTTGTCGGTCAGCGCCGCGCGCTGCTCGACGCCGAAGCGGTGCTGCTCGTCGACGACGACCAGGCCGAGGTCGTCGAACTGCACCTGCTCCTGCAGCAGGGCGTGCGTGCCGATGACGATCCCCGCCTCGCCGATGGCGATCCGGCTGAGCGGCTCCTTGCGCTGGGTCTTCGTCATCGAGCCGGTGAGCAGCTCGACGCCGGTGCTCTCCTCGCCCGCGAGGAGGCCGGCGCCCGCGAGATCGCCGAGCATGGTGGTGATCGAGCGGTGGTGCTGCTGCGCGAGCACCTCCGTGGGGGCGAGCAGCGCCGCCTGGCCACCCGAGTCGACGACCCGGAGCATCGCGCGGAGCGCGACCAGGGTCTTCCCCGAGCCGACCTCGCCCTGGAGCAGTCGATTCATCGGGTGGGGCCGGGCGAGGTCGGCCTCGATCTCCTCGCCCACCTCCCGCTGACCGGCCGTGAGCGTGAACGGGAGCCGCTCGTCGAAGAGCTCGAGCAGGTGACCGGCGCCGCCCACGCGGGCCTGGGCCCCCTGCGCCATCACCGTGCGGCGCCTCCGGCCGAGGACGAGCTGCAGCGTCAGCGCCTCGGCGAAGCGGAAGCGGCGATGGGCGGCGCGGACCTGCGCCAGGTCGTCGGGCGCGTGGATCCAGTCCAGCGCCGTGCGCAGGTCGAGGACGTCGTACGTCTCACGCAGGGCGGGCGGGAGCGGATCCTCGAGTCCGTCGACGACCTCCCGGGCGAAGCGGACGGCCCGCATGACGTCCCAGTGCTGCAGGCCGGAGGTGAGGGGGTAGATCGGGAAGAGGTCGCGGATCGCCTCGACCGTCATCGCGATGTCGGCGGAGTCGGTGTCGGAGGCGCCGGCCTCGCCGAAGAGCACCACCTGCGGGTTGGTGAGCTGCCACTTGCCGTTGAACGAGCCGGCCTTGCCCACGAAGACACCGCGGGTCCCAGGGCTGAGCCGGCGCTCGTGCCAGTCGGCGACATGCTTGGACTTCGAGAAGAACGTCATCCGCAGCCGCGCACCCTGGGTGCGCAGCACGGTCTCCACGCGGTACGCCGGCCGGCCGGTGCGACGGTCGGTGTACTGATGCCGACGGGTGTCCTCGATCTCGCCGAGGACCGTGAGCATCTCCCCCTCGTGGAGCTCGGGGACCTCGGTGAGCTCGGCCGTGCGGAGATAGCGGCGCGGGAAGTGGTGGAGCAGGTCGCCGACCGTGCGCAGGCCGAGTCCCTTGGTGAAGCGGTCCGCCCGCTTGTTGGCCCCGAGAACCGACTCGACCGGGGAGTCGAGCGTGATCGCCATCGGCTCCGTCTCCTTCGTTCCGCTCGTGGTTCCTGTGGGCGCCGCCGCTGCGGGCCGGGTCACTCCACCGACATCAGCAGCGGGTAGCGCTCCTGACCACCGTCGTACACCACCGCGTCGACAGTCGGGTGGTGGTCCTCGAGCCAGGCGGCGGCCGCAGCGGCCAGGCGGCCGTCGGTGTCCTCCTGACCGGAGACGATCGTCACGAGCTCGCCGCCACCGCCGACGAGCCGGCCGAGGATGTGCCGGGCGACCTCGGCGAGGTCGTGGCCGACCTTCACGAAGTCGCCGTCAATGACGCCGAGGACGTCGCCGGGCATGCACGGACCCGCCATCGTGATCGCACGCTTGGTGGCGATCGTGACCGCGCCGTGGCGGGCGTGCCGGGCGGTCGCCGTCATCTCGAGGACATCCTTGTCGAAGCTGCGCCCCGGCTCGTGGACGGCCATCGCGGCCAGGCCCTGGACCTGCGCCTGCGTCGGGATGACCGCGACCTGGATGCCGAAGTCCTCCTCGGCGGCACGGGCCGCGGCCTCGGCCGCGCGCGCCGAGTCGTGGTCGTTCGGCAGCACGATCACTTCGGCGGCGCCGCAGTCGGTGATCGCGGCCAGCAGCAGGCTGCTGGAGGGTCGGCGGCGCGGGCCGCCCTCGACGACGACCGCGCCGGCACTCTCGAAGAGCCGGGTCAGGCCGGGGCCGGCCGCCACGGCGACGACCCGCCGGCCTGCCCGTCCTACCGGGGCACGCGGCGCGACCTGCTCGGCGAAGTGGGTGACATGGATGCTGTGGGGGCGGCCGGCGGCGATGCCCGCCTCGATCGCGGCCCCGACGTCGTCGACGTGGACGTGGACGTTCCAGATCCCGTCGCCGCCGACCACGACGAGCGAGTCCCCGAGCGGCGCCAGCGCCTTGCGCAGGGTGGCGATCTGGCCGTCCTCGGCGTCGAGGAGGTACATGACCTCGTACGCCGGCCCGTCGGCGCGCAGCTCGGTGTGACCCGGCACCGGGATGGTGTGGGTGCCCGGAGCCGTCGGCACGGGCACCGGCCGACGCCCGGTCACGGCGGTCTCGTAGGCGTCGAGCAGCACACTGACGCCGCGACCGCCCGCATCGACCACGCCGGCCTCGGCCAGCACGTCGAGCTGCTCAGGCGTGTGCACCAGCGACTCGCGCGCCGCGCGGGCGGCCGCCGCGATCACGTCGCGCCCGCGCAGCGGTGAGCCCGCGACGTCTCCGGCGTCAGCGGCCTCGACCGCCTGTGCGGCGGCGTCCGCCGCGGCCTTCAGGACGGTGAGCATCGTGCCCTCGCGGGGGTCACCCACGGCGGCGTACGACGCCTCGGCGGCGCTCCTGAGGGCCTCGGCCACGACGACGGCGCGCCGCTCGTGTGGACCGGCCTCGGCGACGCGCCGCATCAGCGCGCCGACCATCTCGGCCAGGATCACGCCGGAGTTGCCCCGCGCGCCCAGCAGCGCGCCGCGCGCGAACGCGCGCAGCGCCTCCTCCGGCTCGACGGGCGCCTCGTCGCGCAGCCGGTCCCGACCGGCTGCGATCGTGAGGTAGAGGTTCGTGCCGGTGTCGCCGTCGGGGACCGGGAAGACGTTGAGCGCGTCGATCTCCTCGCGGTGGGCGGCGAGGGCGTCGGTCGCAAGGTCGGCGAAGGAGTGGATCACCCGGAGGTCGAGCGCTGCCATCCCACCCTCCCTTGCCCGTCGCGGCCCATCTCGGTCTTCCGTCGGCCCACAGGGTAGGGCACCCCGGGGACCAGCGACCCCGTGCCATTCTTCCAGCCCGCCGGGAGGTCGTCGCGGCCCTCCGATTTCGCCCGACGCCGCCGGACCGGATACCATCCTTTGGTTGCCCCGGCCGGATCTCCGGCTCGACCTCGCGGTCGCCGGCGACACCTCGACCTAGACACACGATTCAACCAGGAGTTCACGGTGGCTGCCGTCTGCGACATCTGCGCCAAGAAGCCGGGCTTCGGCAACAACCGGCCGTGGTCCCGCAAGATCACGAAGCGCCGCTTCGACCCCAACATCCAGCGAGTGCGGGCGACCGTCAACGGCACCCCCAAGCGTCTCAACGTCTGCACCTCCTGCCTCAAGGCCGGCAAGGTCACGCGCTGACGTTCTGATCGGCCGAGGGCCGTCACCCACGCGGGTGACGGCCCTCGTTCATTTCGCCGGTCAGGCGGTCCGGCACGGGCTCAGAAATGGGTCCAGCCGGTGGGCCCGTCGTACTCCTCGCCGTCGACCGTCACGAGCGGGCCGTCGGTCCGCTCCCCGACCGCGCCGATGACCGTCCAGCCCTCCGGCAGGGCGGCGTCGGCGGGGAACGTGCCGAGCAGCGCATGATCGTCTCCCCCGCCGAGCACGAAGGTGAGTGGGTCGGCGCCGGTGGCCGACGCGACGGCGTGGAGCGGCTCGGGCACGACCAGGGAATCGGTGCGTACGTCGATCGCGACGCCCGAGTCGGCCGCCAAGTGGCCCGCCTCGGCGAGAAGCCCGTCGGAGATGTCGATCAGCGACGTGGCGCCGGCCTCCGCGGCGGCCGGCCCGGCGGCGTACGGCGGCTCCGGACGGCGGTAGGCCTCGACGAGCGCCCGCGGCGAGCGGAAACCACGCTTGAGGATGGCCAGGCCGCCGGCGGCCCAGCCCTGACGCCCGCACAGGGCCAGGACGTCGCCCGGGCGGGCCCCCGAGCGCAGGATCGGCGCCTTCCTGACCGCGCCCAGGACCGAGACCGCCACGACGATCTGGTCGGCCCGGGTCAGGTCGCCGCCGACGACCGAGGCGTCGACGAGTCCGCACTCGGCGGCGAAGCCCTCGGCCATCTCGACCGCCCAGCGGGCGGGAAGGTCGGCCGGCGCGGCCAGCCCCAGTGTGAGCGAGTGACCGGTGCCGCCCATGGCGTTGATGTCGGCGAGGTTCTGCGCCGCCGCCCGATGGCCGACGTCGGCCGCGTCGCACCAGTCCCGCCGGAAGTGACGCCCCTCCACGAGCAGGTCGGTCGAGACGACGACGTGACCCTGCTTGATGCGCAGCACCGCGGCGTCGTCGCCCGGACCGACGAGCACGTGCTCGCCCTGGGGGAAGTGGCTGACGAGCTCGGAGATCAGTCCGAACTCACCGACGTCGGCAAGCGTGGCATCGCGCGGGATCGGCATGGACCCATCCAACCGTGCCGCGAGATGATGTCCGGGCATTGGGTCCAGGTGAGCGTCCGTCGGCGCGTCACGATAGGTTGACCGGCGGACCAGTGCCAACGAAGGCACCCCCAGCAGCAAGGAGTGCGCAATGGTCGTGCAGGCCTACATCCTCATCCAGACCGACGTCGGCAAGGCCGCCGAGGTCGCCGGCGAGATCGCCAAGATCAAGGGCGTCACCCTCGCGGAGGACGTCACCGGTCCCTACGACGTCATCGTCCGCGCCGAGGCGCGCAACGTCGACGAGCTGGGCAAGCTGGTGGTCGCCAAGGTCCAGACCCTCGAAGGCATCACCCGGACCCTGACCTGCCCGGTCGTCCACATCTGAGCGGATCAGAGCGACTTCACATGTCCTCCCCCGAGCTTCCCGGTCCCATCGCGGTCATCGCCGGCGGTCTCAGCCACGAGCGTGACGTCTCGCTGGCCAGCGGTCGCAACCTCGTGCGGGCGCTGCGCGCGCTCGGCATCGAGGCGGCGCCGTACGACTTCGACCGCGGGCTGCTCCACAACCTGGAGCGCGACAAGGTCGTGGCCGCCCTGCCGGCGCTGCACGGCCAGTTCGGGGAGGACGGCGAGATCCAGACGCTCCTCGAGCTCATCGCGATGCCGTACGTCGGCTCCACCTCGCGCGCCTGCCGGGTCGCCTACGACAAGGCCACGGCCCGCGAACTGCTGCGACGCGGTGGCCTTCCCGTGCCGGACAGCGTCGGCCTGTCGGCCCAGACGTTCCGCGACATCGGCGCCAACGCGCTCATGGAGCACGTCATCGAGCGGCTCGGCGAGCGTGTCGTGGTGAAGCCGTCCCGCGGCGGGTCCGCCCTCGGCGTGACCGGCGTCGACGGACTCGCGACGCTGCCCTCGGCGCTCGTCGGCACCTACGCCTACTGCGAGGAGGCGCTCGTGGAGCGCTTCTACGCCGGGATCGACGTGAGCGTCGTCGTCCGCGAGACCGACGAGGGCCTCGCTCCGCTCACGCCCGTCCACATCGACTTCACCAAGGGCCACGAGTTCGACTTCGCGGCGCGCTACACCGCGGAGTTCGTCGGGCTCGCCAAGCCCGACCTGCCGCAGGACCTCCTCGACCGGCTCGGCGAGACCGCCGTGCGCGCCCACGAGATCCTCGGTCTCCGCGACCTTTCCCGCAGCGACTTCATCGTCAGCCCGGACGGGTCGTTCGTCGTCCTCGAGGTCGCCATCACCCCGGGCACCACCGAGACCTCGGTCTTCCCCTATGCCTGCACGGCCTCCGGGACGTCCCTCGGCGCGGTCGCGCTCGACCTCCTCAAGCGGGCCGTCGCCCGCTCCTGACCTCGACCGGGTCCGCGCTGACCGCGCCCGTCGGTCGCCCCAGGCCGGTCAGCGCAGGCCGGTCAGCGCAGGCCGGTCGGCCGCTCGAGCGCGAGTTTGATGAGCTCGTCGATGAGGTCGGGGTAGCTCAGCCCGCTCGCCTCCCACATCTTGGGATACATCGAGATCGGGGTGAACCCGGGCATCGTGTTGATCTCGTTGACGACGACCTCACCCTCCGGGGTCACGAAGACGTCCACCCGGGAGATCCCCTCGGCGCCGACGGCCTCGAACGCGCGTACGGCGACGTCGCGCACCTTCTCGGCCACCTCGCCCGGAAGGTCAGCGGGCGCCTGGGTGCGGGCTTGGGTGGCGCTGAGGTATTTCGCCTCGAAGTCGTAGAAGTCGACCGACTCGTGGTCGACGACGATCTCGCCCGGCACGGACGCGCGCGGAGCAGCGCCTCCTCGACCGCCCAGCACCGCGCACTCGATCTCGCGGCCCTCGATGCCCTGCTCGACGAGCACCTTGGGGTCGTGGACGCGAGCCGCCTCGATCGCGTGTGGCAGGTCGGCGAGATCGTCGACGCGTGTCACGCCGAGCGAGGACCCGGCCCGCGCCGGCTTCACGAAGACCGGCAGCTTGAGCTCGTTCTGCACCCGCGTCAGCACCTCGGCCCGGCGCTGCTCCCAGTCGCGCGGCGGCACGACGACGTGCGGGCCGACGGCGAGACCGTGGCCCGCGAACACGAGCTTCATGTAGTGCTTGTCCATGCCGACCGCGGAGGCGAGGACACCCGCGCCGACGTAGCGCACGTCCGCCAGCTCGAGGAGCCCCTGGACGGTGCCGTCCTCGCCGAACGGGCCGTGCAGCAGCGGGAAGACCACGTCCACCTCGCCGAGGACCGAGGGAACCGAGCCCGGCTCGAGCACCTGGAGCACCGTGCCCGCCCCGGAGGAGGCCAGCACGACCTCCGCCCCCGACTCGGCGGTGACCTCGGGCAGCCGACCGGAGGCCAGCTCCCAGCGGGCCGGGTCGTCCGAGGCGACCACCCACTGGCCGGAGCGCGTGATCCCGACCGGGATGACGTCGTACTTCTCCCGGTCGATCGCCTTCATGACGCCCGCGGCGGTGGCCGCCGAGATGGCATGCTCCCCCGACCTGCCTCCGAAGAGGAGGGCCACCCGGGTCCTCCGGGCGGGCTGGGCGGGGTCGCTGACGGTCTCAGGCACGGCGTCGAGTCTAGTTGAGCGGTGGGTGGCGCCCGGGATCCCCGGCGCGGGTCGCGACGTTCGCCGTCATGCTCTCGAGGCCACCACAGCGGCCGCGACGTCGTAGAGCCGAGCGCCGTTCGACGCCTTGAACAGGACGACGTCGCCGGGGCGAAGGTGGGCGTCGAGCCAGGCAGACGCCGCGTCGTTGTCGGCCACGGCCACGCTGACGCCGGCGCTCGCCTGCTCCGCGGCATCGTGGATCGCCTCGGCGCCCGGACCGACGACGAGGAGCTGCTGGACGCCGCGCTCGACGGCGTAGGCGCCGATCGCAGCGTGCTCCTGGTCGCTGGTCGGGCCCAGCTCGCGCATCTCGCCGAGCACGGCGATCGTCCGTCCGCCCGCCGCCCCACCGGCCCCGAGCGCCATCAGCGAGTCGAGACCGGCCCGCATCGAGTCGGGATTGGCGTTGTAGGCGTCGTTGAGCACCGTCACGCCGTCGGCGAGCTCGTGCACCTCCATCCGCCACTTCGAGAGCGCGGTCACCGCCGTGAGGCCGTCCACGACCTGCTCGAGCGTCGCTCCGGCCGTCAGTGCGGCGGCGGCCGCCGCCGCGGCGTTCATCACCTGATGGGCGCCCACCACCTTGAGCGCGACCCGCGCGGGGCCGGCCGGAGCCGTCAGTCTGAACGTCGGCCGACCGCCCTGGTCGAGGGTCACGTCGGCCACCGACACCTCCGCAGGGGCACGGCTGCCGAAGGTCACCACCCGCCCGGCGGTGAGGCCGGCCATGGCCGCCACGCGCTCGTCGTCGGCGTTGAGCACAGCCGTGCCGCCCGCCCGGAGGCCGCTCACCAGCTCCCCCTTCGCCGTGGCGATGGCATCCCGGGAGCCGAACTCGCCGAGGTGGGCGCTGCCGACGTTGAGGACGATCGCGACGTCCGGCGGCGCGATGGTGGTGAGCTCGGTGATGTGGCCCCGTCCCCGCGCCCCCATCTCGAGGACGAGGAACCGCGTGGCCACATCGATCCCGAGCACGGTGAGCGGGACGCCGAGCTCGTTGTTGTAGGAGCCGAACGTGGCGACCGTCGGGGCGACGCCCGCCAGGATCGACGCGAGGAGGTCCTTCGTGGAAGTCTTGCCCTGCGAGCCGGTGAGCGCGAGCACGGTCAGGTCGCCGCGGTCCCGCACGACGTCGACGACGTACGTCGCCAGCCGCTGCAGCGCGGCCTGCGGCTCGTCGACGACGACCGTCGGCAGCACGGTCGGACGGCTGCCCAGCGCCGCGACCGCGCCGAGTGACGCCGCCTGCGGTGCGTGCTCGTGGCCGTCGCTGTGCTCACCGACGAACGCCGCGAACAGACTCCCGGCGCCGGCCTCCCGGCTGTCCTTCACGACCGGCCCGGAGACGACCACCTGCTCGGGATCGTCCGAGCCGGTCACCCGGCCTCCCACGACGTCGGCGATCTGTCGTAGCGATAGCGGGATCAAGCGGGCGCCTCCAGTCGTCGGAACGCGCCCACCCTAACCGGGCGCCTGCACCGATTCGGCCCCGGATCGTTAGTGTCGTCGCGTGTCCTCGAACCCGCTGCCCGCCGACCTCTGCCCTGCGACCCGTGCCATCCACGCCGGCCGGCCGCCGCACGACCCCGACCAGCCGCTGAACGTCCCGATCACGATGGCCTCGACCTACGTCGCCGGCGGTGCGAAGGAGTACGGCCGCTATGCCAACGACGCGTGGACCGCCTTCGAGGACGCGCTCGGCGCGCTCGAGGGCGGCCGGGCACTCGCCTTCGCGAGCGGCATGGCCGCGGTGGCCACGGTCCTCGACCTGGTCGGTCCGGACAGTGTCGTCGTCACCGCCCGGCACTCCTACCTCGGCACGCTCGGGGTCCTCGCCGACCTGGAGGCGCGAGGACGCGCGAAGAGCACGCTCGTCGACATCAGCGACACCGCCGCGGTGATCGACGCGATCGACGAGGACACCGCGCTGGTGTGGTTCGAGTCGCCGACCAACCCGGCGATGGAGGTCGCCGACATCCCGGCGATCATCGCCGCCGCCCACGAGGCCGGCGCACGCGTCGTCATCGACAACACCTTCGCCACACCGGTCCTGCAGAACCCGCTCGCGCTCGGAGCCGACATCGTCGTCCACTCCGCGACGAAGTACATCGCCGGCCACTCCGACGTCCTCATGGGCGCGATCGTCGTCGCCGACGACACCGAGGGACAGGCGCTGTACGACGTCCTCAAGGGCCGTCGCGACCTGATCGGAGCGATCCCCGGGGCGTTCGAGGCGTGGCTGGCCCTGCGAGGCCTGCGCACCCTGCCGCTGCGGGTCGAGCGGGCCTCGGCCAACGCCGCCGAGCTCGCCCGCCGCCTCGCCGACCACCCGGCGATCGAGGAGGTGCGCTACCCCGGCTTCGGCGGCATGGTGGCGATCGTCGTCCGTGGCGGCGCCGGGCCGGCCGACGTCCTCGTCCGCGCGACCCGGCTGTGGGTGCACGCGACGTCGCTCGGCGGGGTCGAGTCCACCTTCGAGCGGCGCCGCCGATGGAAGGGCGAGGCGTCGACGATCCCCGAGGGCCTGGTCCGCCTCTCGGTGGGCATCGAGGACGTCGAGGACATCTGGGCGGACCTCAAGGGTGCGCTCGACGGCCTGTGAGCCCGCATCGCGGCTGAGCGGCCGGACCGGTCCGGCCGGGGGCCGCGTGGGTCAGTCGGTCTCGGCCTTCGTCGGCCGCTCCAGCATGGCGTCGACGACGTCGGAGACGGTCATGTTGCCGGCGACGACCTCGTCGACGTACTGCGCGAGCGGGGCGTCGACACCGTGCCCGGCCGCCAGCTCACGGAGCGAGCGGCACGACTTCGCGCCCTCCGCGACCTGGTGGGACGAGCCGACGATCTCCTCGATGCTCAGGCCGCGACCGAGCTTCTCGCCGAACGTCCTGTTGCGCGAGAGCGGTGAGGAGCAGGTGGCGACCAGGTCGCCGAGGCCGGCGAGGCCCATGAGGGTCATCGGGTTGGCGCCGAGGCGCACGGCGAGGCGGCTGGTCTCGGCCAGACCGCGGGTGATCACCGACGCGGTCGAGTTGTCGCCGAAGCCCAGACCGACCGCCATGCCGACCGCGATCGCGACGACGTTCTTGTAGGCGCCTCCGAGCTCGCAGCCGATCACGTCGGTCGAGGTGTAGGGCCGGAACGCCGGGCTGTGGATGCGGCTCTGCAGCGCCTTCGCGACCTGCTCGTCGGCGCACGCGACCACACCGGCCGCAGGCTCGCGCCGAGCGATCTCGGGCGAGAGGTTCGGCCCGCTGACGACCGCGATCCGCTCCGGGCCGGCGCCGGCGACGTGGGCGATGACCTCGCTCATCCGCTCGAGCGTGCCGAGCTCGACGCCCTTCATGAGCGAGACGAGCGGCGCCGTGCGGGGAAGGTACGGCGCCCACTCGGTCAGGTTGTCGCGCAGCGTCTGCGACGGCGTGGCGAGGACCACCAGGTCGGCGGCGTACACCGCCTTCTCGACGTCGTGCGTCGCCGTCACCGACGGCGGCAGCACCACGCCGGGGTGGTAGTCGGCGTTCTCGTGGGTCTCGTTGATGGTGGCGGCGAGCTCCTCGCGGCGCGCCCACAGCGTGACGTCGTTGCCGGCGTCGGCGAGCACGATCGAGAACGCGGTGCCCCACGAGCCGGCGCCGAAGACGGCGACCTTCCCCGTCACGCGGTCTCCCCCGTGGTGCGCTTCTTGTGGGGGTTGCCCGTCGAGCTGATGCCGGCCTTCTTCGGGTCGAAGAGCTCCGCGGGCGGCTCCTCGCCGCGGACGTCGCCGACGAGGGCGACGATGGCCTTCATGATCCGGTCCGTCGCCTCGTTGATGACGGCGGGGGTGTGCTCCACGACCTCGAGGTCCTTGAGGTCGACCGGGTCGCCGACCTTCATCGAGATGAGCTTGCGACCCTTGAGGTTGGGCTTGGCGGAGTACGCCGGCAGCAGCTCCTGCGCGCCCCACTGCCCCACCGGGATGACCGGGCAGCCGGTCTCGAGCGCGATCCGCGCCGCACCGGTCTTGCCCTTCATCGGCCAGCCGGCGGGGTCCTTGGTGATCGAGCCCTCGACGTAGACGACGACGAGCTCGCCCTTGTTCACCGCCTCGATCGCCTCGTCGAGCGCCCCGGCGCCGGCGGCGCGGTCGACCGGGATCTGCCCCGCCGACCGCAGGAAGTAGTTGGCGACCTTGTTCTTGAACAGGCTCGACTTCGCGAGGTAGCGCGACTGCCGGCCGTAGTCCCAGGTGATGTGGGCCGCGGTCAGGGGGTCGATGTGGGAGACGTGGTTGAGCGCCAGGATGCAGCCGCCCGTCTCCGGGATCTTCTCCGCACCCACCCACTCGTGCTTGGTCGTCGCGAGCAGGGTCGGCTTGACGATGGCGACGGCGAGCGTCCATGCCCACCCGCGGCTGTGCTGAAGCTTCCGGTACTTACCCACGGGTGCAGGCTACCGGTCCCCGACCCGCTGCCCGCCACCATGCACCCTGGGGTGGTCTGTCACGATCGGGGCGATGTCCGAGACCGCACGGACGCATGCCGTCCTCCTCCCCGTGAAGCCGCCCGCGCGCGGCAAGTCGCGCCTCGTCGACCTCGACGACGAGGCGCGGGTCGCACTCGCCCGGGCGTTCGCGCTCGACACCGCGGAGGCCTGCCTGGCGGCGGCTCCGGTCGGTGCGGTCCTCGTCGTGACCGATGACGCGTTCTTCGCCTCGGAGGTGCGCGCCCTCGGCTGCGCGGTGATCCCCGACGGCGTCAGCGGCGACCTCAACGGCACGATCGTCCAGGCCGCCGCCGAGGCCAGGCGTCGCTGGCCCGGGCTCGTCCCGACCGCACTCTGCGGCGACCTGCCTGCTCTCCGCCCCGCCGACCTCGCCGAGGCGGTCGGGGCGGTCGCGTCCGGGACGCCGGCGTACGTCGTCGACGCCGCCGGCAGCGGCACGACGCTCTACACCGCGGCGTACGACGCCTTCAGGCCGTCGTTCGGGATCGACTCGGCACGCCTCCACCG
Source organism: Nocardioides eburneus (assembly GCF_040838215.1). Classification (NCBI taxonomy): domain Bacteria; kingdom Bacillati; phylum Actinomycetota; class Actinomycetes; order Propionibacteriales; family Nocardioidaceae; genus Nocardioides; species Nocardioides eburneus. The sequence goes on from NZ_JBFPJR010000003.1 coordinate 127,755, forward strand.
GGAGGGCGGAGCGACGCCGATCCCCGGGGACCTCGCCTCGCTGCGCCACGACGTCGACACCCTCGACGACCTCCGCGCCGCCCGGGCGCTCGGTCTGGGCCCGCGCACGATGCTCGCCGCCCTGCAGGCGGGGGTGCGGGACTGACGCGGGGCTGAGAGCCGGCGCCTTCCGCCTGACGGGGTGTACGCCAGCGGAGACGCCCGCTGAGAACGCGAGTGGTCACTCGCGGCATCCCGGACGCGGGTCCGGCTGCCACGAGTGACCACTCGTCACCAGGAGGGGCGCCTCAGGCGTGGATGGTCGCCGGCTTCCAGCTCGGACGGGTGGCCTCGTAGGAGGTGATGTCGTCCGCGTGGGTCAGCGTGAGGCTGATGTCGTCGAGGCCCTCGAGGAGGCGCCAGCGGGTGTAGTCGTCGATGTCGAAGGAGTCCTCGATCGCGTCGGCGCCGTCGCCGGCCCTGACCGTGCGCGACTCGAGGTCGACCGTCACCGAGGCACCCGGGTTGTCGTCGAGGTAGTCCCACAGCTTCTGGACGACCTTCTCGTCGACCTGCGCCGCGAGCAGACCCGCCTTGCCGGAGTTGCCGCGGAAGATGTCGCCGAAGCGGGGGCTGATGACGACCTTGAAGCCGTAGTCCATCAGTGCCCACACGGCGTGCTCACGCGACGAGCCGGTGCCGAAGTCGGGTCCGGCGACGAGGACCGAGCCGGCGGCGTACGCCTCGTTGTTGAGGACGAACGACGGGTCGTTGCGCCAGGCGGCGAAGAGACCGTCCTCGAAGCCGGTGCGGGTGACCCGCTTGAGGTAGACGGCGGGGATGATCTGGTCGGTGTCGACGTTGCTGCGGCGCAGCGGCACGCCGACGCCGGTGTGGGTCGTGAACTTGTCCATCTCAGCTGCTCCAGTCAGTTCGCGGCCACGGCGGGCTCGAGGTCGGCGGGGGACGACAGGGTGCCGCGTACGGCGGTCGCGGCGGCCACCAGCGGCGAGACGAGGTGGGTGCGACCACCCTTGCCCTGGCGACCCTCGAAGTTGCGGTTGGAGGTCGAGGCGCTGCGCTCACCCGGCGAGAGGGTGTCGGGGTTCATCCCCAGACACATCGAGCAGCCGGCGCCGCGCCACTCGGCGCCCGCCTCCTTGAAGACGACGTCGAGCCCCTCGTCCTCGGCCTGGAGGCGCACCCGGGCGGAGCCGGGGACGACGAGGAAGCGGGTGTCCGGGTCGACCTTGTGGCCCTTGATGATCGCGGCGGCCGCACGCAGGTCCTCGATCCGGCCGTTGGTGCACGAGCCGAGGAAGACGGTGTCGACCTTGATCTCACGCATCGGCGTGCCGGCCTCGAGACCCATGTAGGCCAGCGCCTTCTCGGCCGCGATCTTCTCGTCGGCGTCGTCGAAGTCGTCGGGGCTCGGGACGGCGGCGCCGAGCGGGACGCCCTGGCCCGGGTTGGTGCCCCAGGTGACGAACGGGGTGATCTCCTCGGCGTCGAGGACGATCTCCTGGTCGAAGGTGGCGTCCTCGTCGGTGACGAGCGTCTTCCAGTGGGCGACGGCGGCGTCCCAGTCGGCGCCCTTCGGCGCCTCGGGGCGGCCCTCGATGTAGCGATAAGTGGTCTCGTCCGGCGCGATGAGACCGGCCTTCGCACCCCACTCGATGCTCATGTTGCAGATCGTCATGCGAGCCTCCATCGAGAGCTCGCGGATGGCCTGTCCGCGGTACTCCACGATGTAGCCCTGGCCACCGCCGGTGCCGGTCTTGGAGATCAGCGTGAGGATGAGGTCCTTCGCGCTCACGCCCTCGGGCAGCGAGCCGTTGACCGTCACGGCCATCGTCTTCGGCTTGGCCTGCGGCAGCGTCTGGGTCGCGAGGACATGCTCGACCTCCGACGTACCGATGCCGAACGCGATGGCGCCGAACGCGCCGTGCGTGCTCGTGTGGGAGTCGCCGCAGACGATGGTCATGCCCGGCTGGGTCAGACCCAGCTGCGGGCCGACGACGTGGACGATGCCCTGCTCGACGTCACCGAGCGGATGCAAGCGTACGCCGAACTCCTCGGCGTTGTGACGCAGCGTCTCGACCTGCTTGCGGCTCACCGGGTCCGCGATCGGCTTGTCCCAGTCGAGCGTCGGGATGTTGTGATCCTCGGTCGCGATCGTCAGGTCGGGGCGGCGGACCTTGCGACCCGCCAGCCGCAGGCCGTCGAAGGCCTGCGGGCTGGTCACCTCGTGAAGGAGGTGAAGATCGATGTAGAGGAGATCGGGCTCCCCAGGGGTCGACCGGACGACATGCTCGTCCCACACCTTCTCCGAAAGTGTCCTGCCCATGACGCTCTCCATCCCTCTCGCGGTCAACGCCGACCGCACGTCTCGTTGTACGTCACACACATTAGCCGTTGCATCCCAGTTTGTGAGACGTTAATCTTGCCATATGGACACCTCAAGCGGAGTGGGCGTGCTGGACAAGGCCGCCCTGGTGCTCACCGCACTCGAATCCGGCCCGGCCACCCTCGCCGGGCTCGTCGCCGGCACGGGCCTCGCCCGCCCGACTGCTCATCGTCTCGCGGTCGCGCTCGAGCACCACCGCCTGGTCGCCCGCGACATGCAGGGCCGCTTCGTGCTCGGTCCGCGCCTCGCCGAGCTCTCCGCCGCCGCCGGCGAGGACCGCCTCCTCGCGACCGCCGGCCCGGTCCTCGCGCGACTGCGCGACATCACCGGCGAGTCCGCGCAGCTGTGGCGCCGCCAGGGCGACTTCCGCGTCTGCGTCGCGGCCGCCGAGCGTCCCTCCGGCCTGCGCGACACCATCCCGGTCGGCTCCCAGCTCACCATGCGCGCGGGCTCGGCGGCGCAGGTGCTGCTCGCGTGGGAGGACCCCGAGCGGATGCACCGCGGCCTCCAGAACGCCGCCTACTCCGCCGCCGCCCTCTCCGGCATCCGGCGCCGCGGCTGGGCCCAGTCGGTCGGTGAGCGCGAGGCGGGTGTCGCCTCGGTCTCCGCGCCCGTCCGCTCCCCCGGCGGCAAGGTCATCGCCGCCGTGTCCGTCTCCGGCCCGCTCGAGCGGCTCACCCGCCAGCCCGGCAAGATGCACGCGCCCGCGGTCCTCGCCGCAGCCGAGCGGCTCTCCGAGGCGCTGCGCCGCGCCGCCGCCGAGTAGTCACCCGTCCTCCCCGAGAGGTCACCGGTTCTCCCCGAGACGTCGCTCGGTCGCGGCCGATGGTCCGGAAATCAGTGACCTCTCGACCCGGTCAGAAGAGGGAGTCGGACTCCAGGCCGAGCAGCAGCTGCTTGCGCTCGAGGCCACCGGCATAGCCGGTGAGCGCGCCGCTCGCGCCGACGACGCGGTGGCACGGGATGACGACAGGGATCGGGTTGCGGCCGTTGGCGAGACCGACCGCCCGCGCGCCATGGCCAGTGAGGCCGAGCCGCCCGGCGATCTCGCCGTACGACGCCGTCCGGCCGTAGCCGATCGTCAGCAGCTCCTTCCACACCCGCTCCTGGAACTGCGTCCCGACCGGAGCGAGGGGTAGGTCGAACTCCGTGCGCTCGCCGGCGAAGTACGCCGCCAGCTGTCGCGCGCACTCCACCAGCACGGGGTGATCGTCGTCGCGGTCACCGAGGATGCGGGCGTCGGGGTCGCGGAAGGGATGGAACTCGATCGCGGTGATCGAGCCGTGGTCCTCGACCAGCCGGAGCTGGCCGATCGGTGAGTCGGTGATGGTCCACATCAGGGCATCTCCCCAGGGTCGTTCGAGTCATCGGGGTCGTCAGGGGCCAGGGACAGCGCGGTCCAGAGATGGAGCAGCGCGTAGGAGCGCCACGGGCGCCACCGCTCGGGGTCGGCGTCTGCGGCGCCACGCCGACGGAGCGCGCGGATGATGCCGACGTCGGTCGGCAGGAACACGTCGGGATGGCCGAGCGCGCGGAGCGCGACGTAGTCGGCGGTCCACGGCCCGATGCCGGGCAGTGCCAGCATCGCCGCGCGTACGCCGGCGCGGTCGGTGCCGCGGTCGAGGCAGAGGTCACCCGCGGTGACGGCGGACGCGAGGGTCGCGATCGTGCGGCCGCGGGCGCGCGGCATCGGCAGCACCCCCGGCTCGATCGCGGCCAGGGCGGCGGGCGAGGGGAACAGATGGGTGAGGCCGTCGACGCCCGTGTCGACCGGCGTGCCGTGCGCGGCGACGATCCGACCGAGGACGGTCCGCGCCCCGGCGACGCTGACCTGCTGGCCGACGACCGTGCGGACCGCCAGCTCGGGCCCGTCGACGCTGCCCGGGACCCGCAGCCCGGGCCAGCGGCGCACGAGCGGTCCGAGGATCGGGTCGCCGGCGAAGGCCTCCCCCACCGCGCATGGGTCGCAGTCGGCGTCGACGAGCCGGCGAGCGCGCTCGACGGCCGCGCCGGTGTCCCGCAGGTCGGCGAGCCGGAACGTCGCCCGGACGAAGCCGGTCTCCCCCGTCGCCGCAAGGTCGTCGAGCTCGAGCCGGACGCTGCCGGGACCGTGAGGCAGGTCGAGCGTGCGCGCGAACCACCCCTCGCCCGCGGTCTCGACGCCGGGGACCGCGTGGTCGCGCAGGAAGCCGAGCAGCGCGCGACCGGCGAACGGGGTCCGCACGGCCAGTCGCAGGCTGACCGTCCCGACGGGCGCGGTGCCCCCCGGCGTATCCCGGGAGCGACGACGCCCGCGGAGCTGCGTCGGCGTCGCGGCGTAGACCTCCCGCACGGTGTCGTTGAACTGCCGGACGCTTGCGAAGCCCGCTGCGAAGGCGATGTCGGCGAAGCCGAGGTCGGTGGTCTCGACGAGCGTGCGCGCGGTCTGTGCGCGCCGCGCACGGGCGAGCGCCAACGGGCCGGCGCCGAGCTCGGCGGTGAGGATCCGGGTGAGATGACGCGGCGAGTAGCCCAACCGCGCGGCCAGCCCGTCCACACCCTCACGGTCGACGACGCCGTCGGCGATCAGGCGCATCGCCCGTCCTGCCGCCGTGGCCGCCAGGTCCCAGTCGGGGCTGCCGGGTGTCGCGTCCGGCTGACAGCGCTTGCAGGCGCGGAAGCCGGCCGCCTGGGCGGAGGCCGCCGTCCGGTGGAAGGTCACGTTGGCGTACGCCGGCGTGCGCGCCGGGCACGACGGCCGGCAGTAGATGCCGGTCGTCCGGACGGCGGTGTAGAAGACGCCGTCGAAGCGGCGGTCGCGCGACTTGACCGCGCGGTAGCACGACTCGCGGTCGAGCCCGAACCCCAGCCCTGGCGTGGCGGTGCCGTTCGTCGTGGTCATGTCCTCATCCTCCCTCCCGCCACCGACAGTCTCTCGCGGGAATCGGACATGGCGTCATCGCGCCGGCGGCCGGAGCCGCCGCGACACCGGCAACCGGAGAGCGGTGAGATTCATCGCACTCTCAGCCGATGCTGGAAGGATCACGCCATGCCCCCCGCCTCTGACACCCCCGGGCAGCTCGCGCCGCGCCACAAGCGCACCGTCCTCGCGACGATCACCGCGACGCTCGTCGTGCTCGCCCTGGTGACCGGGCTCAGTGTGTTCTTCCTCTACCGCCACCTGGACGGCAACATCCGCACCGGCGCGGAGATCGACCACCAGGTCTCGAAGAAGAAGGTCGACGCGCCGAAGCAGCCGCTCAACCTCCTGCTCCTCGGCACGGACACCCGCGACTGCACCGGATGCGGCGTCGACCAGGAGGCCGGTGGCGGGCTCTCGGACACCACGATCATCCTGCACGTGTCCGCCGACCGTCAGTCCGCCGTCGGCATCTCCATCCCGCGCGACACCCTGGTGGACCCGGTCGCCTGCACCCGCAACGCTCCCCGGGCCGCCGGCACTGAGCAACTGCAGTGGAACGAGGCCTACAAGGCCGGCGGCGCCGACTGCACGGCCGCGCAGGTGGAGCACACCTTCGGCGTCTACATCGACGGCTATCTCGCCATCAACTTCGGCGGTTTCAAGGACATGGTCAATGCGATCGGCGGGGTGGACGTCTGCATCCCGAAGCCGCTCGACGACCCGAAATACCTCCACGTCCACTTCGACGCCGGCTCGTCGGTCCACCTCAACGGCGCCCAGGCGCTCAGCTACGTCCGGCTGCGACACGTCGGCTCCGGCACGGACGTCGACCGCACCAAGCGCCAGCAGACCTTCATCGCCGCGATGGTGAAGAAGGTCGTCTCCGCCGGCACGCTCGCGCGCCCGGACCGGCTCTACCGGTTCGCCAACGCCCTGACGAAGTCCATCGAGACCAACCCGGAGCTCGCCAAGGCCTCCGACCTCGTCGACCTGGCCGAGGAGCTCAAGGGCACGGACCTGGGCCACATCCGCTTCATCACCGTGCCGAACCACCTCTTCTCGCCGGGCGAGGCCGGCTATCCGTACGTCGGCCTCAGCCCGTCGTACAAGGGCCTCATGACGCGCATCCGGGAGGACCGCCCGTTGGGGCCGTACGCCAAGGGCTCGCTCACCGCGAAGGGCCCGAAGAAGCATGCCGGCAAGGCCGCCAAGAGCCAGGCGAACGCCGTCGGCATCTGCGCCTGACCCCGTCGTGCCGGCGGCCTGGCCGCCGCCGGCACCACCGGCACCACCGGCACCACCGGCACCACCGGCACCACGGCGAAATCCGCCGCGACCGGAGAAATGCCAGAAGGCCCGCCGCGCGGAGCGCGGCGGGCCTTCTGGTAGTGGTACCCCCGACCGGATTCGAACCGGCGCTACCGCCGTGAGAGGGCGGCGTGCTAGGCCGCTACACAACGGGGGCTCACTGGTGCTTCCCTCGGCCCTCGGGATCGTGCCCTTCGGACTTCGTTCAGCGGGATGAAACCTTAGCGGATCCGCGGGCTTCGTCCTAATCGGGGGCTTGGTCTCCCTCGCCCGCCGATCAGCTGGGGTACTAGGACTCGAACCTAGAACAACTGAACCAGAATCAGCCGTGTTGCCAATTACACCATACCCCATCGACTTAAGCGTCGATCGGCTCTTTCGCTTGCGCTCTGGAACCGAGTGAGAACATTACAGGGGCCTCACCGGAGAGGCGAAATCGCCCCGTCCGGCCAGCGCGGCCGTCCGGGTCTGGAGCCCGCGGCGCCGTGCGCACCACGTCGCCAAGGCGAGGTAGACGAGCGATTGTGTGAGCGTGACCGGGATGTTCCACCAGCTCCCCGAGCTGGTCGTGAGCGCATCGCCGATGCTGCTGTAGGCCAGCGCCGCGCCGAACGCCACGAAGTTGTTGAGCACGTGCATCGCGATCCCCGCCTCGAGGCCCCCGGTGGCGATGACGAGGACGCCGGCGACCAGACCGAACGCGAACCGGTCGAAGAAGATCGGGACGTCCTGACCGATGCCGTGGAACAGCGCGAAGACGAGGGCGGGTACGACGACCGCGACCCACCGCGCCCGGAACAGGCCGCCCACCGCCTGGGTGAGATAGCCACGGAAGAGGAACTCCTCCCCCGCCGCCTGGAGCGGCGTCAGCAGGAGGATGACGACCATGAAGCCGACCGTGGTCGCCGTGAGGTCGTTCACCGTGCCGCTCAGGTCACCCGTGCTGTCGGTCTGGGTCACCGGCAGCACCGAGCTCACGATGACCGTCACCACGAGCGTCACCGCCGACAGCCCGAGACAGGCCAGCAGCCAGCGCCACCTGATCCGCGCCACGACGGACAGGATCCACCCCGGCCGCCGGCCGTGGACGAGGAGGGTCGCCAGGATCGCGATCGGGATGGCGCAGGCGAGCGTGACGTTGAGGCACGCCAGCGTCACCGGCGTCGCGTGTGCGGTGTCCGCGAGCTCGTCGGCGGCGTCGGCGGCTGAGGACCCGCTCAGGACCAGGCCGGCGAGGAAGAGTCCCTGGACCAGGACGGGGGCGATCGCGAACGCGGCCGCGAACGCCCCCACGACGCCGAGCAGCGCCCGCACGAGGCCGGTCCGCGCCCCGCGCTGCAGCTCGGGGTAGGTCAGCCCCTCCGGCGGCTCCACCCGGACGCCTAGCCCAACACTGCCTGGAGACGGGCGAGCGTGCGGTCCCGCCCGAGCAGCTCCATCGACTCGAACAGCGGCGGGCTGACCCGCTTCCCGGTCACCGCGACCCGCACCGGGCCGTAGGCGACCCGTGGCTTGAGCCCCAGCTCACCCTCCTCGTTGCCGGTGAGCCTGGCCGAGAGCGCCTCCTGGATCGCCGCGGTCGACCAGGTGGAGAGACCGGCCACGGCGTCGTACGCCGCCCGGACGATCTCCTTGCCCTTGTCATCGAGGAGCTTCGCCGCGTCGGTCTCGTCGAGGGCGAACTCGTCGTCGGAGACGAAGAGGAACCCGAGCATCCCCGAGGCCTCGGTCAGCTTGTTGATCCGCTCCGCCACGAGCGGCATCGCCGCCTCGAGCAGCTGGGCGTCGCTGTCGCAGACCGGGTCGGAGAGCACGCCGTCGCGCTTGAGGAACGGGATCACCCGATGGGTGATCTCCTCGACCGACAGCCGGTGCATGTGCTGGGCGTTGATCGCCTCGGCCTTCTTCAGGTCGAAGCGCGCGGGGTTGGGGTTGACGTCGCGGATGTCGAAGGCCGTCACCATCTCCTCCAGCGAGAAGATGTCGCGGTCGGCCGCGATCGACCAGCCCAGCAGCGCGAGGTAGTTGAGCAGTCCCTCAGGCAGGAAGCCGTCCTCGCGGTAGGCCAGGGCGTGTGCCTCCGGGTCGCGCTTGGACAGCTTCTTGTTGCCCTGCCCCATGACATAGGGCAGGTGACCGTACGCCGGCGTCGACTCGGCGAGGCCGATCTCGATCAGCGCGTCGAAGAGTGCCAGCTGGCGCGGCGTCGAGGAGAGCAGGTCCTCGCCACGCAGGACGTGGGTGATCCGCATCGTCGCATCGTCCACCGGCGCCGTGAGCGTGTAGAGCGGGTCGCCGTTGGCCCGGGCCAACGCGTAGTCGGGCACGAACTCGGTCTCGAACGTGATCTCCCCGCGGACCAGGTCGGTCCAGGTGATCGAGCCGTCCGGCATCCGGAAGCGCGGGACCGGCCGGCGCCCCTCCGCCTCGAACGCCGCGACCTGCTCCGCGCTGAGGTCACGGCAGAAGCCGTCGTACCCTATCAGCTTGGAGCCGCTCGCCTGGCGGCGCGCCGTGACCTCCTCGTTGGTGCAGTAGCAGTCGTAGACGTGCGACGTCGCACGGAGCTTCTCCAGCGCCTCGCGGTAGAGGTCGCCGCGCTCGGACTGCTTGTAGGGGCCGTACGGGCCGCCGACCTCGACGCCCTCGTCCCAGTCGAGCCCGAGCCAGCGCATCAGGTCGAGGATCCCGCGGTAGGACTCCTCGGTGTTGCGCTCCTTGTCGGTGTCCTCGATGCGGAACACGAAGGTCGCCTGACCGCCGTTCAGCGCCGCGTGGCGTGCGAAGGCCCAGTTGAAGAGGGCGGTGCGGACGAGGCCGACGTGGGGGCTCCCGGTCGGGCTGGGAGCCATCCGGACCCTGACTGCGGACGTGGTTGCGCTGTTCACCGGGATGCCACCTTGTTCGTGAGAGAGCCGATGCCCTCGACGTAGACCTCGATCTCGTCGCCGGGCTCCATGGGACCGACACCTTCGGGGGTGCCGGTGAGGATGACGTCGCCGGGCAGCAGCGTCATGACGCTGGACACGGCGTGCACCAGCGTGGGGATGTCGAAGACGAGGTTCGCAGTCGAGCCGTCCTGCACCACGTCGCCGTTGAGGAACGTCTGGAGGCGTACGCCGTCGGCCAACCGCGCCAGGTCGACGTCGCCCTCGTCGCCGAGCAGCGTGATCCACGGACCGAGCGGGCAGAACGTGTCATAGCCCTTCGCCTGCGAGAAGTGGCCGGTGCGGCGCTGGACGTCGCGCGCCGTGACGTCATTGGCGACCGTCACGCCGTAGACGACCTGCGCCACGGCCTCCGCGGTCGCGGGGACGTCGCGGCAGATCCGCCCGATCACCACCGCCAGCTCGCCCTCGTAGTGGAGGTCCTCGCTGGCCGCCGGCCGCTGGATGGTGTCGTTCGGGCCGATGACGCTGGTGTTGGGCTTGAGGAAGAAGAGCGGCTCGGTGGGGACCTCGTTGCCGAGCTCTGCCGCGTGCTTCGCATAGTTGCGCGCCACGGCGACCACCTTGCTGCGCGGCAGCACCGGCGCCAGCAGGCGCACGTCGTCGAGCTTGTGGACCTCCTCGAGCGGGTTGATGCCGGCGTAGAGCGGGTCCCCGGCGAGCGCGACGACACTCGCGCCCTCCTCCGGCTGGCCGTACTCGTCGAGCTCGCCCGTCACGATGCCGAACTGTGGATCCCCGCCTGTGGTGAATCTCGCGATGCGCACCCTGCGAGCCTATCGACCTAGGCTTCCGGGTCGTGGAGGTGTTCTCGCGCGAGGACTGGCAGGCGCGCGCCGCGTCACACGCGGCCCGCATCGACGCCTACGTCGCTCCTCATCTGGCCCGTCGCGAGGCCCGCGTCAAGCATCCGGTGCACGACTTCCTCTTCACCTACTACGCGCAGCGGCCCGCCCAGCTGCGGCGCTGGCACCCCGGCTTCGGGGTGCTGCTCGAGGACGCGGCGGAGTACGCCTCGCTCAAAGGGTACGCGCGGCTCGAGCGAGGCGTCGCGGTCACCGAGGCGTACGTCGCCTCCCAGCGCGTCCTGCTCGAGACGCTGCTCCGGCTCCTGCGCGCGACCGCCGGGAGGTCGGCCCACCTCGGCTGCTTCGGCATGCACGAGTGGGCCATGGTCTACCGGCTCACGCCGGAGCAGGTGCGGCACGCCGACTGGCCGCTGCGGCTCGGGCCCGAGGGCACCGACCGGGTCGTCGAGTCGCACCGGATCGCGTGCTCCCACTTCGACGCCTACCGCTTCTTCACCCCGGCCGCGGCACCGCTCAACGCGCTCACGCCGCGCTCGGACGACCGCCCCGACTTCGAGCAGCCCGGCTGCCTGCACGCCAACATGGACCTCTACAAGCACGCGTTCCGGCTGACTCCCATGGTCCCCTCCGACCTCGTGGCCGACTGCTTCGCGCTGGCGTGGGACATCCGCACGCTCGACATGCGCGCGGCGCCCTACGACCTCGGCGACCTCGACGACGGAGCCTTCTCCCCCGTCCGGGTCGAGACGCCCGAGGGGAAGCGGGAGTACGCCGAGGCGCAGCGCCGGTTCGCCGAGCGCGCCGCCCCGCTGCGGCAGCGGCTCATCGCGGAGTGCGAGCGGCTGCTCGCCCCGGCGCGGTCACCCCGACCGGCATAGGCGTCCGAGTCGCCGCGACACGCCGCGCTCGGGCGCGGATCCGTGGGCCCGTGCGCAGCTATGCCCGTCGAGGTGACCGCCGCGTCAGCCCCGGACGACGCCGTGCTCGACGCACTCGGCCGACCAGCCGCGGGGCGTGACCTGGACCTTCATCCGCCGACGGCAGCGGGCGCAATAGCGCGGCGGCTCGAGCGCCCTCCTCGCCTCGCAGGCCGGGTGGACGCCGGGCTCGCCGCAATGACCGCAGTAGGTGGCGTCCAGGCCCCTCTCCGGGCTCACCGCGCCCGCCACTACAGGCTCCGGGCGAGCTCGCGGATCGGCATCGTGAGCTCGGTGAGCAGGTCGAGGTCCTCGCTGGGGTCGCGTCCGAGGGTGGTGAGGTAGTTGCCGACGATGACCGCGTTGACCCCGCCGAGCAGGCCGTCACGGGTGCCGAGATCGCCGAGCGTGAGCTCGCGGCCACCGGCGTAGCGCAGGATCGTGCGAGGCATCGCGAGCCGGAAGGCGGCGATGGTGCGCAGCGCGTCCTGGGCGTCCATGACCGGCAGGTCGCCGAAGGGGGTGCCGGGGCGCGGGTTGAGGAAGTTGAGCGGGACCTCGTGCGGGTCCAGCTCGGCGAGCTGGGCGGCGAGCTCGGCGCGCTGCTCGAGCGTCTCGCCCATGCCGACGAGCCCGCCGCAGCACAGCTCCATGCCGGCCGCGCGGACCATCTCGCAGGTCTCCCACCGCTCCTCCCAGGTGTGGGTGGTGACCACGTCGGTGAAGTAGGACCGCGCCGCCTCGAGGTTGTGGTTGTAGCGGTGGACGCCGATCGCCGCGAGCTCGTCGACCTGCGCCTGGGTGAGCATGCCGAGGCTGCAGGCGACGTTGATGTCGACCGCCTCCTGGATCGCCTTGACCCCGTCGCGCACCTGCGACATGAGGCGCTCGTCGGGCCCGCGTACGGCGGCGACGATGCAGAACTCGGTCGCGCCGGTCGCGGCCGTCTCCTCGGCCGCCTTGACGAGCTGTGGGATGTCGAGCCAGACCGACCGGACCGGTGAGGTGAACTGGCCGGACTGGGAGCAGAAGTGGCAGTCCTCCGGGCAGCCGCCGGTCTTGAGGGAGATGATCCCCTCGACCTCGACCTCGGGTCCGCAGTGGGCCATGCGGACCTCGTGCGCCAGCGCCAGCAGCTCCGGCACCCGCTCGTCGGGCAGCCGCAGCACCTCCACCAGCTCCTCGTAGGGCAGGCCTTCGCCGCCTGCCAGGACCGTGACTCGGGCTCGCTCGATGATGTCGCTCACGGCGGCGACCCTAGACCATTTCCTGAACGATGTTCAGAACGGTGTTCAGGAAATGGTCTAGGGTCCTCGTCCGATGAGTCTCGACACCCCGGCCGACCTGCTGGCCTACGACCGCGCGCACGTCTGGCACCCCTACACCTCCCCGACCCTGCCCGCGCCCGTCCGGCTGGTGACCGGCGCCGCCGGCGTACGCCTGAGGCTGGAATCGCCCGACGAGCCCTCCACCGAGGTGATCGACGCGATGTCCTCATGGTGGGCCGCGATCCACGGCTACCGCGTGCCCGAGCTCGACGCCGCGCTGGCCGCGCAGACGCGGGACATGGCCCACGTGATGTTCGGCGGTCTCACGCACGCGCCGGCGGTCCGGCTGGTCGAGCGCCTGGTCGCGATGACGCCCGCGCCGCTGCAGCACGCGTTCCTCGCCGACTCCGGGTCGGTGGCCGTCGAGGTCGCGCTCAAGATGGTGCTGCAGCACCAGCGCGGGCAGGGGCGGCCCGAGCGCACCCGGCTGCTGACGGTCCTCGGCGGCTACCACGGCGACACGCTCGGCTGCATGAGCACCTGCGACCCGGTCGGCGGGATGCACACGATGTTCACCGGCACGCTGCCCCGCCAGGTCTTCGCCGAGCGCCCGCCGGCGCAGGGCGCCGACGCCGCGATGGTCGAGACCTGGGCCGACGGCGTTCGCACCGTCGCCGCCAGCCATGCCCACGAGCTCGCCGGGATCATCGTCGAGCCGCTCCTGCAGGGCGCCGGCGGCATGCACGCGTACGACGCCCGCTGCCTGCAGGTCCTGCGGGAGGTCGCCGACGAGCACGGCCTGGTGCTGGTCTTCGACGAGATCGCCACCGGCTTCGGCCGCACCGGCGAGCTGTTCGTCTCCGGTGGCACGGCCCGGGTCACGCCCGACATCCTCTGCCTCGGCAAGGCCCTCACCGGCGGCTACCTGACGCTGGCCGCCGTGCTCACCACCCCCGACGTGGCCGAGGGCATCGCGGCGAGCGAGTCGGGCGTGCTCATGCACGGCCCGACGTTCATGGGCAACCCGCTGGCCTGCGCGGTCGCGCTCGCCAGCCTGGACCTGCTCGAGGCGCGCGACTGGCGGGCCGACGTGGCCAGGATCAACGCCGGGCTGCGCGCCGGCCTCGAGCCCCTGCGCGAGCGGCCGGGCGTCGCCGACGTCCGCACCCTGGGCGCGGTGGGCGTCGTCCAGCTCGACCATCCGGTGGACGTGGCGAAGGCGACCGACGCCGCCCTCGAGGAGGGCGTGTGGCTGCGGCCGTTCCGCGACCTGGTCTACACGATGCCGCCGTACGCCTGCGGCGACGACGACGTCGCGGCGATCACCCGGGCGATCGGCCGCGCCGTGGAGGTGGCATGACCTACCCCGCTCCGGGCCGTTGGGAGTCCTGGCTCGCGACCCAGGCGGACGCGCGCGCCGCTGCCGGCCTGACCCGCACGCTGCGGCCGCGTGCCGCCGACGAGTCCGTGATCGACCTGGCCGGCAACGACTACCTGGGGCTCGCGCGTCATCCGGAGGTGCGGGCGGCGGCGGCCGAGGCCGCGCACGAGTGGGGTGGCGGCGCGGGGGCGTCGCGGCTCGTCAGCGGCACGCTCCTCCTGCACAGCCGGCTCGAGCAGCGCCTGACCACGGTGATGGGGCAACCGGCCGCGCTGGTCTTCTCCACCGGCTACCACGCCAACCTCGCCGTCGTCGGCGCGCTCGCCGACCGGGACACCGAGATCATCTCCGACGCCCACGTCCATGCCTCGCTGATCGACGCCGTCCGGCTGGCGCGCGCCCGGGTCACCGTCGTCCCCCACAACGACGTCACCGCGGTCCGTACGGCGCTGGCGGCCGCCGGCGGGCGCCGTACGCTCGTGCTCGCCGAGTCGGTCTACTCCGTCCTCGGCGACGAGGCGCCGCTCGCCGCGCTCGCCGCGGCCTGTCAGGAGTACGACGCCTGGCTGGTCGTCGACGAGGCGCACGGCCTCGGCGTCCACGGTCCGGGCCTGGTCGCGGAGCGCGGTCTCGCCGGCGCCCCGCACGTCGTCGTGACGGCGACCCTGTCCAAGGCCCTCGGCAGCCAGGGCGGGGCGGTCCTCGGCCCGCACGCGCTCGTGCACCACCTGGTCAACACGGCCCGGCCGTTCATCTTCGACACCGGCCTGGCGCCGGCATCCGCGGCCGCGGCCCTGGCCGCGCTCGAGGTCCTCGACCGCTCCCCGGAGCTGCCGATGGTGGTCCGGCGCCGGGTCGACGGGCTGGCCGGGCTGCTGGGCGTGGCGCCGCCCGCCGGGGCGGTGCTGTCCGTGCCGATGCGCTCCCCGCAGGCGGCACTGGCCGCCGCGGCAGCCGCGCTCGACGCGGGTGTCCGGGTCGGCTGCTTCCGACCCCCGTCCGTGCCCGACGGCGTCTCCCGCCTGCGGGTCACCGCCTCCGCGGGCGTCCGCGACGACGACTGGGCGCACGCCACCGAGGTGCTGCTGCGCGTCACGAAGGAGTACGCATGATCCGGGTCGTGACCGGCACGTCGACCGGCGTCGGCAAGACCGTGGCGACGGCGGCACTGGCCGCGCGGGCCGTGGCGCGGGGCCAGCAGGTCGTCGTGGTGAAGCCCGTGCAGACCGGGATCGCCGACGGCGACTCCGACGCCGCGGAGATCCACCGGCTCACCGGCTGCGCGGTGCAGGAGTACACCGGCCTCGACCACCCGCTCGCCCCCGACGCCGCCGCCCGCGTGCAAGGCGTGACGCTGCCGCCGGTGACGGAGTACGCCGACCGGATCCGGGTCCTCGACGCGTTCCACGACCTCGTCCTCGTCGAGGGTGCCGGCGGGCTGCTGGTGCGCCTGGACGACGACGGCGGCACCCTGCTCGACCTCGCCGCCCAGACGGGCGCGGACGCCGTCGTGGTGTGCGCCGCGGGACTTGGCACGCTCAACCACAGCGAGCTGACCGTCCGTGCCCTGCGTGAGCGCGGTGTCGACGTCGCCGGGCTCGTCATCGGGTCGTGGCCCGCCGAGCCCGACCTGGCGTCCCGGTGCAACCTCGGCGACCTGCCCCACCACACCGCAGCGCCGCTGCTGGCGCGCATCCCCGAGGGTGCCGGAGCGCTCGACCGCGAGCGCTTCACCGCCGAGGTTGACGGCTGGTTCGGCTGACGTCAGCCGACGACGGCGCTCGCCCTGATCCCGTCGACGACGATGCCGAGCCCGGCCGCGAAGTCGGAGCCCGCCCGCGGCTCGTCGCCGATCGCGCCCGCGCTTCCCGCCTGGAGGTGGGTCTGCTCATCGAGGGTGTGCCCGAGCACGAAGTGGAGCAGCGTCCGCGCCGCCGTCGGGACCAGGTCGCCGGGGAGACCGCTGTCGGCCAGAGCGGTCGCGAGGTCGTCGTACGGCTGGACGGTGCCGAGGCCGAACGCCATGACCGTGCCGACCAGCTCGGCGCCGTCGCGGTAGGCCAGCATCGCGTCCCGCAGCGCCGTGCACACCCGGGTGAGCCGCTCGTCCCACGCGACCGCGGCGACAGGGCGCGCGCCGCGCCGCAGGATCTCGTCGGAGAGCGCCGCGAGCAGCATCTGCTTGTTCGCGAAGTGGTGGTAGAGCGCGCTCGGTTGGACGCCGAGCTCCTGGCCGAGCCGGCGCATCGACAGGTCCGCCAGGCCATAGCGGTCGAGCACGTCGATCGCGCGTTGGACGACGTCCTCACGGCGGTAGCGCATCGTGCCCCTCTCGTCGGTCGGACCGCGTTTGACCACGCTCGCGGGCCACCTTAACCTGAACGCCGTTCAGCCCAGAAAGGCGCCCATGTCCGAGACGCTCACCACCCCCACCTCCGCGCCGGCTCGCCGCCTGCTCACCACCACCGACCTCGCCCTGGTCGCGGCGTTCGCGGCGCTCATCAGCGTGTGCTCCTACGTCGCCGCGATCCCCGTCGGCGGCGCCGGCGTCCCGATCACGCTGCAGACCTTCGGCATCCTGCTCGCCGGGGCGCTGCTCGGCCCCGTCCGCGGCCTCCTCGCGGTCGTGGTCTACCTCGTCCTCGGCCTCGCGGGGCTGCCCGTCTTCGCGGAGCACAGCGCCGGCCCGGGCGTCTTCACCGGCGCGACGGCGGGCTACCTGTGGACGTTCCCGCTCGTCGCCCTCGTGGTCGGGCTCGTCGTGCGGTTCGTCGTCGGCCGGCGGCGCACCTCCGCCCTCTACGTCTTCCTCGCCTGCGCGCTGGGCGTCCTCGTCAACCACGCCGGCGGCATCGTCGGCATGAGTGCCGTGCTCCACGTCGACCTGGCGAAGGCGGCATCCTTCGATGCGCCGTACTGGCTCGGCGACGCCATCAAGGCCGCGGTCGCGGCGCTCGTCGCCGCGGAGGTGCACCGGGCGTTCCCGCGGCTCCTGCGGCGCGGCTGAGACGTGGCGGAGATCAGGCTCGAGGGCGCGGAGGTCCGGATCGAGGACGCGGACGGCGCCTCCCGGACGATCCTCTCCCCCACCACCCTGACGCTGACCGAGCAGCGGATCGGGGTCATCGGCGGCAACGGTTCCGGGAAGTCGACCCTCGCCCGGCTGGTCAACGGGCTCGTCGAGCCGACGGCGGGTCGGGTGTCGGTGGACGGCCTCGACGTGGTCCGCCACGGTGCCGCCGTACGCCGCAAGGTCGGGTTCTGCTTCACCGACCCGGCCGCCCAGCTGGTGATGCCGACCTGCGTCGAGGACGTCGAGCTCTCCCTGCGGCGTACGGTCAAGGACCGGGTACGCCGGCGGCAGCTCGCCCTCGAGACGCTGGCGCGCTTCGGGCTGGCCGAGCGTGCGGACGTGAGCGTCCACGCCCTCTCCGGTGGCCAGCGTCAGCTCCTGGCGCTGGCGGGCGTGCTGGCGACCGAGCCGGAGGTTCTCGTCTGCGACGAGCCGACGACGCTGCTCGACCTGCGCAACACCCGGATGATCGGCGACCTCCTCCTCTCGCTGCCGCAGCAGCTGGTGCTGGTCAGCCACGACCTCGACCTGGTCCGCCGCTGCGACCGGGTCCTGGTCGTCGAGGACGGCGCCGTCCGCTTCGACGGCCCCGCCGAGGAGGCCGTCGCCGACTACGTGGCGTCGGTGGACCCTGCGGACCCGGCCACGTCCACGACGCCTGGACGGACGAGCCCGGCATGAGCATGACCGTCGGCCTCTACCGCCCCGGGACGACCCCGCTCCACCGGCTCCCGGTGGGTGTGAAGCTGCTCGGGCTCGCCGCGCTGAGCGTGGCGATCGTCGTCGTACGCGGCCCGCTGTCGGCCGTCGCGTTCCTCGCCGTCGCGATGGTGCTCGCGCTCGTCGGCCGGCTCGACCTGCGGGTCGTGGCCCGCGCGCTGCGCACCGTCCTGGTCCTCGCGGTGGTCGTCGCCCTGCTCCAGTGGTGGCTCTTCTCCCTCGACCGGGCGGTGGAGTCCCTGCTCGACCTGGTCTCGTTGGCGCTGCTGGCGCTCACCCTCACCGTCACCACGGCGATCACCGACACGCTCGACGCGGTGATCGGCTGGATCACGCCGCTGCGTCGCGTCGGCGTCGACCCCGAACGGGTCGCCCTGACGATCGGCCTCGCCGTGCAGTCGCTGCCCGGCACCCTCGCCCTCGCCCTCGAGACTCGCAACGCCGCCCGGGCCCGCGGGCTGGAGCGCTCGCCGCGCGCCTACCTCACGCCGTTCGTGATCCGGGTGGTCGCGCGTGCCCACGAGACCGGCGACGCGCTCAAGGCGCGCGGAATCGGCGACTGAGTCCGCCGCCCCACTCACTCACATCAACGGGTGGGGCCAAAGTGTCACCGTGACATCTTGCGAGTCGGGTGACACTTCACAAATGTCACTCCCGCCGCCAACTGTCACGGTGACAGTTTGGCAAACCCGCGAACCCGCCGCCCGACGGCTCACCAGCCCGGCGGCCGCCGGTCGGCCCAGGGGGCGGCCGCCTCGACCTGCGCGGCGAGCGAGAGCAGCAGCTCCTCCTCCGCGGGCCGCGCGGCCAGCATGACTCCGACGGGCAGGCCCTCCGGCGTCGTGTGGAGCGGGAGCGAGACGGCCGGCATGCCGGTGACGTTCCACGCCGAGGTCCAGGGCGTGAACGCCTTCTGGGCGGCGAAGTCGGCCGCCGGGTCGGCGTCGTTCCGGATCGCACCGACCTTCGGCGGCGGGCTGGCGAGGGTGGGCGTCAGGACGGCGTCGTACGGCGCCAGCGCGGCGAGGGCCGCAGCGGCGAACCGTCGCATGGCGCCGATCGCCAGTCCGAACTCCGGCGCGGAGACCGCCTCGCCCTGCTCGGTGAGCCAGAGGGTCAGCGGGCGCAGCAGCTCCCGCCTCTCGGGCGGCAGCGGCGTGACCGACAGCGCGGTGAGCACGGCCCAGCAGGTCTCGAAGACCGGCACCGCCTCCGGCGGCAGCGGGACCGGGACGTCGACGATCTCGTGGCCCAGCGACTCGAGCAGCCCAGACGCGTCCTCCCAGGCCCGCACGCACTCCGGGTCGACCGGCACGTCGGCGATCACCGGCTCGACGAACCGCGCGATCCGCAGTCGGCCCGGCTCGCGGTCGCAGGCGTCGAGGAAGGACTCCCCCATCGGCGCCGGCGCCCAGAACGGGTCACCCGTACGACGCCCGGCCAGGACGTCGAGGAACGCGGCCGCGTCCCGCACGGTCCGCGCGAGCGGGCCGGAGGTGGCGAGGCCCACCGGGTCGCCGTACATCGGGGCCGGCGAGATCCGGCCCCGCGTCGGCTTGAGGCCGACCAGCCCGCAACAGGAGGCGGGGATCCGGATAGAGCCGCCGCCGTCGGAGCCCTGCGCGACCGGCACGAGCCCGGCCGCGACGGCCGCCGCCGCGCCACCCGACGAGCCGCCGGCGGTGCGCGTGCGGTCCCACGGCGTGACCGCCGGCGGGGCGACGTCGGGCTCGGTGTAGCAGGGGCTGCCGAACTCGGGGGTGTTGGTCTTCCCGAGCGAGATCATGCCCGCCGCCTCGATCGAGAGCGTGACGTTGTCGGAGACGTCGGGGACGTAGTCCTCGAAGGCCCTCGATCCGAACGTCGTGCGCACGCCC
This sequence comes from Nocardioides eburneus, assembly GCF_040838215.1. Classification (NCBI taxonomy): domain Bacteria; kingdom Bacillati; phylum Actinomycetota; class Actinomycetes; order Propionibacteriales; family Nocardioidaceae; genus Nocardioides; species Nocardioides eburneus. Next base: position 147,344 of record NZ_JBFPJR010000003.1, read on the forward strand.
AAGGTGTGATTGAGGTCCTTGATCGCCGTCGGCACGCCCCACAGCGGCGAGGCGCCAACCGGCTTGATCGAGAGCTCGCGGGCGCAGCTCGAGATCCGCTCCTGCGCGAGGGTCACGAACGCCCCGACGTCGTCGAGCTTGTCGATCCGGTTGAGGTAGTGCTCGGCGAGCTCGCCGGGCGAGATCTCGCAGCGGTGCAGCAGCTCGCCCTGCTCGAGGGCGGTCAGGTCGTGCAGCTCAGCCATGGTCCGAACCTAGCCTCGCGCGGGCGGCTTGGGCACCCCCGTCCGTCGGTCAGTGCGGAATGCCGGAGTAGGCCAGCATCTCGCCGCCGGCGAAGGTCCCGGCGCCGAGGAGGAGCGCCACCAGCGGGATCCAGAAGATCGGCCGCGGGCGGAAGGAGAGCCACATCATCACGCCGAACGCGACGACGAGGAAGAGCCAGTGCGCCGTGCTGGCCAGCGTGATCCCGGCCATCACGCGCTCGTCGTCGCACGGAGCGGACCGCGCGTCGGCGGGCGAGGGGCACGCGTCCGTCATCATCATCGAGAACGCCCCGACGAACGAGGCGACCACCCCCAGCACGGCCGCCATCGCGAAGAGCAGCCAGCCGACCACGAGGTCGGCGACCAGCCCGCCCTCACGGGCGGGCGGTTTCCTGAGTGGGGCGTACGGCGGCAGCGGCTGGGTCACGCCGTACGCATGCCCTGCGCCGGCCGCCCGAAACCGGCCGCCGGTCCGGCTGTGGAAAAGCGCTCAGTCGCCGAGATGCCGCCGCAGACCGAAGGTCAGCCCGTCGACGAGCGCCTCCCACGAGGCGTCGATGACGTTGGGGCCGACCCCGACGGTGACCCAGGAGCCCTCGCCGTCACTGGTCTCGATGAGGACCCGCGTCTTGGCGTCGGTGCCGTGGCCCTGGTCGAAGAGGCGGACCTTGTAGTCGATGAGCTCGAACTGCGCGACCACCGGGTAGGCCTGCGTGATCGCCGTCCGCAGCGCCTGGTCGAGCGCGTTGACCGGCCCGTTGCCCTCGCCGGTGACGACGTAGCGCGTCCCGCCGGCACGCAGCTTCACGGTCGCCTCGGTCGCGGGCTCGTCGCCCGGCCGATTCTCGGTGATGACCCGCCAGGTCTCGACGTCGAAGTAGGACGGCCGCGTCCCCTCGACCTCCTCCATCAGCAGCAGCTCGAAGGAGGCGTCGGCCGCCTCGAAGGTGTAGCCGCGGCCCTCGAGCTCCTTGACCCGCTCGGTGACCCGGGTGACCAGCTCGCGGTCCCCCGAGAGGTCGTAGCCGAGCTCCTTGCCCTTGAGCTCGATCGAGGCGCGACCGGCCATGTCGGAGACGAGCAGCCGCATGTCGTTGCCGACCGTCACCGGGTCGAGGTGCTGGTAGAGGTCGGGGTCGACCTTGATCGCGCTGGCGTGGAGGCCCGCCTTGTGGGTGAAGGCGCTGGCGCCGACGTACGGCTGGCGGGAGGCAGGCGGGACGTTGGTCACCTCGGCGACGGCGTGCGCGGTGCGGGTGGCCTCCTGGAGCAGCCCCTTCGGGAGGACCTCGCGGCCGAGCTTCAGCTCCAGGTTGGCGACCACCGCGACGAGGTCGGCGTTGCCGGTGCGCTCGCCGTAGCCGTTGATGCAGCCCTGCACGTGGGTCGCGCCGGCGTCGACCGCGGCGAGCGTGTTGGCGATCGCGCAGCCGGTGTCGTTGTGGCAGTGGATCCCCACCCGGACCCCGGTGGTGTCCACGACGTCGTGGACGACGTCGGCGACCCAGCCGGGCAGCATGCCGCCGTTGGTGTCGCACAGCGCGATGACCTCGGCGCCGGCGTCGTACGCCGTCCGGAGGACCTCGAGCGCGTAGTCACGGTTGGCGCGGTAGCCGTCGAAGAAGTGCTCCGCGTCGAGGAAGACCTGCTGCCCCTCGGCGCTCAGGTGGGAGACCGTGTCGCGGATCATCGCGAGGTTCTCCTCGAGCGTGGTCCGCAGAGCGAGCTCGACGTGCCGGTCGTGGCTCTTGGCGACCAGGGTGACGACGGAGGCCCCGGAGTCGCGGAGCGCGGCGACGAGCGGGTCGTCCGCCGCGCGTACGCCGGCGCGGCGGGTCGAGCCGAAGGCCGCGAGCCGCGCGTGCTCGAGGTCGAGCTCGGACTGCGCGCGCCGGAAGAACTCGGTGTCCTTCGGGTTCGCCCCCGGCCAGCCGCCCTCGATGAACCCGACGCCCAGCCCGTCGAGCTGGCGCGCGATCGCCAGCTTGTCGGCCACCGTGAGGTTGAGCCCCTCCTGCTGCGCGCCGTCGCGCAGCGTGGTGTCGTAGACGTGGAACGCGCCCTGCAGGTCCATGGATCTCTTCTTCGTCTCGTCGGTACGTCGGGGTCGGGGCATAAAAAAACCTCTCGGGTCACGAGAGGTGGCGCGCTGTGCTGGAAGGCTCAGCGCGCTAGCGAATGATGATCGTGCCGGTGATCATGGCGCCATGATGCCACGGCGTCCCGCGTGGTGGGCGGGAGGTCTCACGATCCGGGCCCGCGGTCAGTGAAGCAGCGAGGCGATCGCGGGCTCGCCCGTGCCGGGCGCCCAGTCGGGGCCGCCGGACGAGAGCGACCACAGGCAGCCCGCACCGACCGCGAGCAGGACCAGGACGGCGACCACCCAGCGGCGCAGGCCGCCGGCCAACGGGTGCACGACCCGGGCCAACGGACCGCGGACCCGCTCGCCGCCGGGGCCCAGCCACAGCATCGCCCCGAGCACGGCGCCGCCGACGAACAGCGTCGAGGCGAGCGGCGCGGCGACGGCGTAGCAGACGAGCACCGCCGCCACGGCGATCCCGACCGACCACAGCCAGAGCACCAGCGTGCTCGGCACCGAGCGGACCAGGTCCCAGGGCGCCCCCAGGACGAGCCGCGGGCCGTCGTACCACTTCGCGCCGCGGAGCTCGCGCCGCGACGACACCGTCGAGGCCGCCAGCGAGCCGGTGCGGAGCAGCCAGACGAGGACCAGCATCACGGCGAGCGTGATCCAGGGGTACGCCGCCAGCCCGGCGCCGGCGACGAGGCCGGCGCCGAGCCACAGGACGAAGCGGCGCGTGAGCGTGGCGAAGCCCGGCTTCACCGGCACCGGTGGCGGGGTCCACTCCGGGGCCGTCGTCTCCTCGACGTCCTCGTCCACGAGCGTGGCGCCGTCGGCGAGACCGTCGCCGGGGTCGTCGTGGAAGAACGAGAGCGGCAGCGTGGCGGGAGGCGCCTCGCGGCTCCCCCGCGGCGCTGTCGACGCGACCGGCGGCAACGCGGCCGGATCCCGGAGCCAGCCGAGGAGGGCCTCGAGGGTGGGCCGACGCGCCGGCTCCGGGTCGAGCGCCGCGGCGAGGACCCCGCGCAGCTCATCGGGGACACCGGCGAGGTCGAACTGCCCGCGGCGGGCCCGGTCCATGATCGCCATCGAGGGGCCCGTGCCGAAGGGGGCCCGGCCGGTGGCGGCGTACGCGACGGTGGCGGCCCAGCTGTGCACGTCGGTCGCGGGCGTCGCCGGCTCGCCGTGGAGGATCTCCGGCGGAAGATACCCCGGCGTGCCGAGCAGCCAGCCGGTGTGGGTGATCTTGGGGTCGTCCGCCACCCGCGCCAGGCCGAAGTCGATGAGGATCGGCGTGCGCCCCTCCATGATCACGTTGGACGGCTTGACGTCGCGGTGCAGGACGCCCGCCGCGTGGCAGGCCGCGACGCCCTCCGCCAGGCAGCGCGCGAACCAGGTCAGATCGGCGCCCGTGATCGGGCCCTCCTCGGCGACCTCGTCGTGGAGCGAGAGGCCGGGGACGTAGCGGGTCGCGACGTAGGGGACCGGGCCCCACGGGTCCGCGTCGACGATCTCCGCGATCCACCGGCTGCGGACGCGCTCGAGCGAGGACACCTCGCGGGCGAGCCGCGCACGGCCCTCCTCGTCGCCGACGATCTGCGGACGCAGGATCTTGAGCGCGACTCGCTCCCCCGTCCGCTCGTTGCGGGCCAGGTGGACCACGCCCATCCCGCCCTCACCCAGCGGCGCCTGGAGGGTGTAGTCGCCGACGATCCGAGGACCCTCGTTGACCTTCCGGCGCGGCGCTGTCGTCACGCTGCGAGGTTACCTGCCCACCGCACGACGAGCGCGCAACACGAGCGTCGTCCGGTGCGTGTGATGGCCAGGCGGCGCCGCCAGCGCGCGGACCGGGCGGCGCTCGTCAGATGATGCGGCGCATCCAGCCGAACGTGTCCTCGGCGCGGCCGAACTGCACGTCGACGAGCTGCTTGCGCAGCGTCTCTCCGACGCCACCGGCCGGGATCGACGGCAGCGAGCCACCCTCCCAGACCAGCTCGCCGACGGGCGTGACGACGGCGGCGGTGCCGCAGGCGAAGACCTCGGTGATCTCACCGGAGGCGACACCCGCGCGCCACTCGTCGATGGCGAACTTCCGCTCCTCGACCTGGTAGCCGAGCTTGCCGGCCAGCTCGATGATCGAGGACCGGGTGATCCCCTCGAGGATGGTGCCGACCTCGGGGGTGACGATCCGGCCGTCGGCGTAGACGAAGTAGAGGTTCATGCCGCCGAGCTCCTCGACGTACTTGCCCTCCGCGGCGTCGAGGAAGACCACCTGGTCGCACCCGTGGCTGTAGGCCTCCTCCTGCGCGACGAGCGAGGAGGCGTAGTTGCCGCCGGTCTTCGCCGCGCCCATGCCGCCTCGGCCGGCACGGGTGTAGTCCTCGCTCAGCCAGATCCGGACCGGCTTCACGCCGCCCTTGAAGTAGGACCCCGCCGGGGAGGCGATCACCATGTAGGTCACGTGATGGGCCGCGCGCACGCCGAGGAACGGCTCGGAGGCGAACATGAAGGGCCGCAGGTAGAGACTCTTCTCGTTGCCTTCGGACGCCTCCGGCACCCAGCGCTGGTCCACCTTGACCAGCTCGAAGACCGACTGGACGAAGTCCTCGATCTCGAGCGTGGGCAGCGCGAGCCGCTTGCTGGAGCGGGCCATCCGCTGGGCGTTCGCCTCCGGGCGGAACGCCCAGATCGACCCGTCGGCGTGGCGGTAGGCCTTCATGCCCTCGAAGATCTCCTGCGCGTAGTGCAGGACCGCCGTGGCGGGGTCGAGGCTCAGCGGGCCGTACGCCTCGATGCGCGCATCGTGCCAGCCCTTCTCGGGCGTCCACTCCACCAGGAGCATGTGGTCGGTGAAGTAGTTGCCGAAGCCCGGATCGGCCAGGATCTCCGCAAGACGTTCGTCGCTGGCCGGGTGGGACGAGAGCTTCGTGGTGATCTCCATGGGATCAACCTAATCCTTCTTGTCAGGGGTGCGTCAGGCGAGGCGGGCCACGATGGCGTCGCCGATCTGTGACGTACGACGGGGGCTGCCGTCACGCGACGACAGGTCGGCGAGGACGGCGGCGTCGATGCGCGCCGCCGCGTCGGCGTGGCCGAGGTGGTCGAGGAGCAGCGCGGCCGAGGAGATGGCGGCGGTCGGGTCCGCCTTCTGCTGGCCGGCGATGTCGGGCGCCGAGCCGTGGACCGGCTCGAACATCGACGGCGCGGTGCGGTCGGGGTTGACGTTGCCGGAGGCCGCGAGACCGATGCCGCCGGTGATGGCTGCGGCCAGGTCGGTGATGATGTCGCCGAAGATGTTGTCGGTGACGATCACGTCGAAGCGCGCCGGGTCGGTGGCCATGAAGATCATGACCGCGTCGATGTGCAGGTAGTCGACGGTAACCTCGGGGAACTCCTGCGCAACCTCCTGGGTGATGCGCCACCACAGCGACCCGGCGTTGACGAGCACATTGGTCTTGTGGACCAGGGTGAGCTTCTTGCGCGGACGGCGCTGGGCCCGGGCGAACGCGTCGCGGACGACCCGCTCGACACCGAACGCGGTGTTGACCGAGACCTCGGTCGCCACCTCGTGCGGCGTCCCCACCCGCATGGCGCCACCGTTGCCGGTGTAGAGGCCCTCGGTGCCCTCACGGACGACCACGAAGTCGACCTCACCCGGCGCGGCGAGCGGCGAGGTCACGCCCGGGTAGAGCTTGGAGGGGCGCAGGTTGACGTAGTGGTCCAGCGCGAAGCGGAGCTTGAGCAGCAGGCCGCGCTCGAGGATGCCCGGCGGCAGGTTCGGGTCATTCGGCTTCCCGCCGACGGCGCCGAGCAGGATCGCGTCGTGATCGCGGATCTCGGCGAGCACGGAGTCGGGGAGCACCTCGCCGGTCCGGAGGTAGCGCTCGGCGCCGAGGTCGTAGGTGGTCTGCTCGAACTTCACCGGCGACGCCGCCTCGAGCACCTTGAGGGCCTCGGCGGTCACCTCCGGTCCGATGCCGTCACCGGGGATCACTGCGAGCTTGAGGCTGGACGATGCGTCGGTCATGGGGCCTAAGGCTAGTTGTCGTCGGGGCGCTCGCCGCCGTTGTCCCGCAGGTCGAGCGCGCGTTGGACGGCCTCGTGGCTGAGCGGGTTCTCCGGGTCGCGGCGCGCGGGTCCCCAGTCGGGATACATGTCGTAGAAGGACGTGGTGACGGACATGGTTCTGCTCCTGGCTTCATCGTCGGACGAGGCATGAGAAGCCGGAAGAACGTGGGAACCACGGAGCGCCACCGCAACGGGGTGGCCTCTCGGCAGCTACTGCTGCTGGGCCCCGTCGCGGCGGATGGCTACGAGGAGAATGTTCCGCATGATGCCGCCACGGTACGACGCCCGCGGCGACCACGGGGATGGATCTCGGAATCCGTCCGCGATCCGAGACGACTGTCCACGAACGGGAGCAGGACGTCGGTCGAGGCGAGACTGAGGGCATGAGTGCCCCGCCAGAGCTGCCGGAGATCGTGGCCCGTGCTTTCGACGTGTCCCGGCGCGCCGGCTATGTGTCCTTCTGCCGCAACGAGACCGGCCGACTGCTCGCGACCCTCGCAGCGACCCGGGGCGGCACGATGGCCGAGTTCGGCACGGGCTGCGGGGTCGGCACCGCCTGGCTCCGCTCCGGCGTACGCCGTGACTGCGCGCGCATCGTGACCGCCGAGCTCGACGAGGTGCTCGCGAAGTCGGCCGCCGAGATCTTCACCGACGACCCGCAGGTGGAGGTCGTCGCCGCCGACTGGTCGACGCTACGCGACCGTGGCCCGTTCTCGCTGTTGTTCCTCGACGCCGAGACCCCGGGCGAGGTCACCGTCGACAAGATCGTCGATCTCGTCGAGGAGGGCGGCATCGTCGTGGTCGACGACCTGACGCCGTCGGAGGTGTGGCCCCCGCTCGTCCACGGCCGGGTCGACAACCTGCGTGAGCAGTGGCTGACCGACGAGCGCTTCACTACCGTGGAGATCATGGTCGCCGCCGACACCTCGGTCCTGCTGGCGACTCGGCGCTGACCTCTGGCCCCCGCCGGGCCGCCCCCGGGCCGCCCGGGTCGTCGGTCAGGCGAAGAGCCCCTCGGCGAGGTAGTGACCCGGCTTCGGCGCCGGCGGGACCGCGAAGATGCCGGACCCGATGTGGGAGATGTACTCGTTGAGCAGGTCCGCGCTGCCGAGCCGACGCTGCAGGGTCACGAAGTGGCCCGGGTCGTTCTGGTAGGCGATGAAGAGCAGCCCGGCGTCGAGCTGGCCGAGCTCGTTGATGCCGTCGGTGAAGTTGTAGCTGCGCCGCAGGATCTTGATGCCGCCGTTGTTCTCGTGGGCGGCCAGCGCCACGTGCGACTTCGCCGGGATGGCGGGCTTGCCGGCGACCATCTTGTGGAAGTCCGGCGTGGTGAACTCGCTGCCGCCGGAGAGCGGTCCACCGGCGCCCTTGCTGCGGCCGAAGATGCCCTCCTGGGTCCCCCGGTCGGAGGAGTCCCAGATCTCGATGTCCATCCGGATCTTGCGCGCGACCTGGTAGGTCCCGCCCCTCATCCAGACCGGCTCGCTGTCGTGGCCGACCCAGACGTAGCGGTCGAAGTCCTCCGGCTCGCGGATGTTGCGAGTGCCGTCCTTGAAGCCCATCAGGTTGCGCGGGGTCGACTGGCCCTTGCCGGCCGAGGCGCGGCCGAAGCCCATGACGGTCCAGCGGGTGTTGACCGTGCCGCGCCCCATCCGGGCGAGGTCGCGGATCGCGTGGTAGGCGACCTGCGGGTCGTCGGCGCACGCCTGCAGGGAGAGGTCTCCCCCGGTGAGCTCCGGCTTGAGGACGTCGCTGGGGAGCGTGGGCAGGTCGGCGAGCAGCTTCGGCCTCTTGGCGGCGAGCCCGAACCGGTGGTCGAAGACCCCCGGCCCGAGGCCGACCGTGACGGTGAGCGAGCTCGGTCCGAGGTCGTAGGCCTCCCCCGTGTCCTGGGGTACGGCGCTGGACCGGTCCGGGTCGACCGTCCCGACCGGCCGGCCGGCCATCATCTGGGCGATCCCGGCCGACCAGCGCGCGAGCAGGACCTGGAGGTCCTGGACGCTGGTGGTGGTCAGGTCGAAGGTCATGTAGACGCAGTGCCGCTGCGGCTCGGTCTCGATGCCGGCCTGGTGGCTGCCGGTGTAGAACTCGTGGCTCCGGCTCAGGTCGACGGTGTCTGCGTCGTCGGCGCCGCCGGCGGGCTCCGCCGAGGCACGTCCGCCGGCGAACCCGGCCGCCGCGCCGAGCGCGACGCCGGCCGCCCCGGCGCCGGCGAAGAGCCGGCGTCGGGAGAGTCCCTTGGCCTGCGGCGTGTCGGTCATCAGGCGGTGGCGACCTTCTCGGCGAGCCGGCCGAGCGGGTCCTGCAGGGCCTGCACGGTCTGGCTGAGCACGTTGGCGTCGGACTTCTTCAGCGCCGGGGTGTAGGTCCGGTATCCACCGAGCGCCTTCGGGTCCTTGTAGTTCTCGAGCAGCGTCGTGACGGCCGCGAAGCGCTTGCTGATCGTCTTCGTCAGCGCCGGGTCGATCTCGGTCAGACCGGGACGCAGCGCCTCGAACGCCTGCTGGGCGCCCTCGACGTTGTTGGCGAAGTCGACGAGGTCGATGTGGCTGAACGCCTCCTCCTCGCCGGAGATCTTGTTGGCCTGAACCTCCTCGAGGAGGCCGGCGGCGCCGTTGGCGAGGTCCTCCGGCTTGAAGGTGAGGCCCTTGGCGACCTTGGCGAGCTTGGTGACGTTGGTGGTCAGCTCCGCGGCGAGCTTCTTGGTCGATGCGGTGATCTTCTTCGCGCCGAACACGTCGCGCTCCACGGCGTGGAAGCCGTGCCAGCCGACGGCCGGGTCCAAGTTGGAGGCGCGCATGTCGATCAGGTAGTCGAGGTTGCCGTGGTTGTCCGTAGCGTCGAAGCCCGGGAGCACGAAGCCCTCCACGTCGGACTCGATCTTCTCGTAGAACGGCCGCGCCTCGGCGTACGCCTTCTGCGCCGCGGCGACGTCACCGCTGTCGACCGCCTTCTGGAGGTTCTGGACCGCGGTGACCATGTTGTCGACCTGCAGGTCGACGTAGGACGAGTAGTCCTTGGTGCCCTGCGCGAGGACCTGCGCCGCGCTGCCGGTCGGCGAGGCGCTGGCCTCGCCGGTGACCGTGAAGGGACTCTTCTCGGTGGCCGCGTTGGGGCAGTAGAGCTCGTAGTTGCCACCCCCGAGGGTGAGCGTGAAGCGGACCGCAGGCAGCCCGGGGGCGAGGTTCTCCTTCTCGCCGACGATCCGCTGGCCGTCGAGCAGCTCGAACTCGGTGATGCCGGTGGCGCTCTTGTTGGTGACCGTGAACGTGACCGGCCCGGCGGGCACCGACGTGGTGTCGGCGGTGCACTCGTCACCGTTCGCTCCGCTGGCGAGGGTGATGGCGACCTGCGAGGCGCCGCCCTTCGCGGTGGTGCTGCCCTTCGCGCTCGCCTCGGAGTCGGAGCCGCTGCCGCACGCGGCGAGGGCGCCCAGGGCGAGGACGGACAGGGTGGCGAGCGCGGTGCTCCTACGCCAGGGAGTCGGCATGGGTGATGGTTCCTTCCGATGCAGGCGCCTGCGACGCCTCGGGGCGTGCAGGGTCGTGGTCCGAGACGGTCGCCGGCCGGAGCCGGTAGGCACGCAGGAGCAGCACGGCGGCGGCCACCAGCCCGAAGGCCGGGACCCAGTGCTTCCACAGCGTGCGGTCGTGCGCGGTCGCCTCGGCGGAGGCGATCGCCGACGTCGTGCTCGCGGCGTAGGCGGGGTCGACCTGCCAGGCCGCGCTGTCGACGGTGAACGTGCGCGGTGAGCTCAGCCCACCGCCGGAGATCGTGAGCAGCAGGCGGCCGTCGGTGTGGGCGTCGACAAGACCACCGTCACGGGTGAGGACGGTCAGCTCGGTGGAGTCGACCCACCGCGCGTCGTACGGGCCCGGCGCGGTGGCGACGCTGAGCCCGACCGGGATGCGCTGGCCGGTGTAGGTCAGGAGCGTGTCGACGTCGAGGCGCGCCGGCAGGTCACCACCGACCTTCGCCGCCGTCCAGCGGGTGTCGGCGCCTTCCTGGTCCGCGGCCGACGCGCGCGTCAGCACGGTGGTGTGGCCGTTCTCGGTGACGGTGGCGTGACCGCCGGAGACGTCGACGATGGCGTTGCCGCCGCCGGAGACCGGCGCCTGCGTGGGTACGACGGCCGAGGGCTGTCGCACGAGGACGAAGAGCGCCACCGCGGCCACCGCCATGACCGCCGCACCACCGACGCGCAGCCGCTGGGCGAGCGCGGCGCTGGGACGCAGCCGCGCCGGCAGGTAGCTGAGCGCGAGCATCGGGACGAGGTAGGCCGCCCAGGCGAGCACCTCGATCACACGCGGGTCGTTCGGGATGCCGAGCACGCCGGTGATCAGGGCGGAGCGGACCGATCCCGCCGGCGCCAGCCAGGTGAGGTCGAGCGTGCGGCCCTGGCCGACGGTCACCCAGCCGGCCTCGTGCGCGGTGCGGAAGGCGAACAGCACGAGCCCCGCCGCGACGAGGACCAGGAAGACGCCGGTGACCTGGAAGAAGCGGTGCATGTTGATCCGGACGCCGCCGGCGTAGATGCCCCAGCCAAGGGCGACGGCGACGAGGATGCCCAGGACCGCGCCGATCAGCGCGCTCGGCGTGCTGCTGGCGGTCTGGAACGTCGCGAGCAGGAAGACGGAGGTCTCGAACCCCTCGCGCAGCACGGCCAGGAACGCCATCACGGCCAGCGCCGTCGTCGTGCCGTTCTTGAGCGCCGCCGCGGCCGCGGTCTCGAGCTCCTTCTTCATGCTGCGCGCGTGGGTGCGCATCCACAGCACCATGCCGGTCACGAAGAAGACGGCCACGGCTCCGATGACCGTCTCCATCCCCTCCTGCTGACGCTGCGGGAGGCCCTGCTCGACGACCTTGAGGACGACACCGACGGCGACGCTGAGCAGGACACCGGCGGTCACGCCGATCCACAGACCACGCAGGGAGGCGCCGTTGCGCCGCAGGAACGTGGCCACGATCGAGACGATCAGCGCCGCCTCGAGGCCCTCACGCAGGCCGATCACGAACGTAGGCAGCACGGCAGGTCTTCGATTCAGGTCCGGGAGCGCAGCGCTCGCGTGGTCAGATTTACTTAGGCTAGCCTATCTAAGGGCAGCCTTTCCGACCAGGTGACGTCTCGAACTTTGCCTTTCGGCCGTCGGGCCGCGAGATGCCAGAGCGGTCAGATGGCACAGCCGTCCGGTCCGCACGCCTCTCCCCCGCCGGCGCCGCCGCCGACCAGCTCGATGCTCGCGTGCGACTCGCTCCAGGCGCGCTCGACGACCTCACGGAACAGCTCGGTCGGCTGGGCGCCGGAGACGCCGTACCTGCCGTCGACGACGAAGAACGGGACTCCGGTCGCGCCGTACGCCGCCGCCTGGCGTACGTCGGCTTCGACCGCGGCCTCGAACTCGCGCCCGGCCAGCACCTCGTCGACCCGCGTCCCGTCGAGCCCGACCCCGACGGCGATGGCACGCAGCTCGGCGTGGTCGGCGACGTTGCGCGCCTCGCCGAAGTAGGCGTGGAGCAGCGCCTCCTTGAGCTCGCGCTGACGCCCCTGCTCCAGGGCGAGGTGGAGCAGCCGGTGGGCGTCGAGCGTGTTGACGTGCGGCGACTCGTCGTGTCGCCAGTGCATGCCCTCCTCGGCCGCCAGCGCGATCACCCGGCCCTGGGTCTCCGCCGCCTGCGCCGGTGTCATGCGGTACTTCCGCGCCAGCATCTCCCGCGCGGTCTCGGTCGCCGTCCGCGGCGCCGCCGGGTCGAGCTGGTAGGAGTGGTAGACCACCTCGACGTCCTCGACATGCGGGAGGTCGCCCAGCGCCGCCTCGAGCCGGCGCTTGCCGAGATAGCACCAGGGGCAGACCACGTCGGACCAGATGTCGATGCGCATGGCCGAACAACGCCCCGCGGGCGGTCCGGCATTCCTTCCCCATGGCACGCCGGTGCCCACCGGAGTAGCGTGGCTGGTCTGGACCTGAGGCCCTTGGCCTCCACAAGTCTTCTCGCGCGCGCGTATTTATTCGTGTCGAGGACCCACAACGGCCGTGCCGGTACCCCGGCTCGGTTTGCACAAACCCTTTACCTGTGATGGGTTGAAAAGGATCTCGACACGACCGAAGCGTCATCTAGGCGTACAACCGAAACGACGACCGAGGGGGCTGAGTGCCGGCCATCGCAGCACACCATCTGTACAAGGTGTTCGGAAGGAAGGCACGAGACGCAGTCAGCCGGCTCGAGGCCGGGGAGGATCCTGCGGACCTGAGGAAGGCCGGGCTGACGCCGGCCGTCATCGACGCGTCGTTCGAGGTCGAGGAGGGCGAGATCTTCGTCGTCATGGGCCTGTCGGGGTCCGGCAAATCGACGCTGATCCGGATGATGAACGGCCTCCACCCGCCGACGTCCGGGCACGTCGAGGTGTACGGCGAGAACCTCACCGCGGCCTCACGCCGCGACCTGCGCCGGATCCGCCGCGAGCGGATCAGCATGGTCTTCCAGCACTTCGCCCTCTTCCCCCACCGCACGGTGCTCGACAACGCCGCCTACGGCCTGGAGACGCAGGGCATCGGGAAGGCGGAGCGGCGCGAGCGCGCCCACGAGGCGCTCGAGCTCTGCGGCCTGACCGGCTGGGACGACCACAAGCCGGGCGAGCTCTCCGGCGGCATGCGTCAGCGCGTCGGCCTGGCCCGCGCGCTCGCCGCCGACACCGACATCCTGTTGATGGACGAGGCGTTCAGCGCGCTCGACCCGCTGATCCGCCGCGACATGCAGGACCAGCTCATCGAGCTGCAGCACAAGCTCGGCAAGACGATCCTCTTCATCACCCACGACCTCAACGAGGCGATGCGCCTGGGCGACCGGATCGCGATGATGCGCAACGGCGAGATCGTCCAGGTCGGCACCGCCGAGGAGATCCTCACCGATCCGGCCAACGACTACGTCGCCCAGTTCGTCGCCGACGTCGACCGCACCCGCGTCCTGACGGCCGGCTCCATCATGGAGCCGCCCGTCGCCGTGCTCGGCGGGGAGCAGGGTCCGCGTGCGGCCCACAAGCTCATGCGCGAGCAGCAGCAGCGCGGCCTGTACGTCGTCGGCCGCGACCGCCGCCTCCTCGGCTACGTCACCGAGGACGACGTCAGCGGTCAGCTTCAGAAGGGCGACCTGACGGACCTCCTCCGCCCGGCCCCCGAGGCGGTGCCCGAGAGCACGCCGGTGGCCGAGCTCTTCGCGCCTGCCGCCGCGACGCCGCTGCCGCTCCCGGTGGTCGACGCCGAGGGCCGGCTGACCGGCGTCGTCCCTCGCGTCACGCTGCTCTCCGCCCTCGGCGCGCACGCCGACGCCCCGATCAAGACCGACGAGGAGGGCACCCTTGTCTGACCTGCTCATCGCCCCACTCAACCTGATGCCGCGGATCCATCTCGGCAACTGGGTCAACAGCGCCGTCGAGTGGCTCACCACCCACTGGAGCGGCTTCTTCAACGGGATCGGCAACGGCCTCAACAGCGTCGTCGCGCACCTGACCGACGCACTGATGTCGTCACCGATCTTCGTCGTCGTCATCGTGCTCGCAGTGATCGCACTCCTCGCCCGCGGCATCGGCACCGCCATCGCCGCCGCCATCGGCCTCCTGCTGATCGACAGCTTCAACGAGTGGTCCTCCGCGATGCAGACGCTCGCCCTGATCGTGGTCGCCGCCGTGATCGCGATCGTGCTCTCCATCCCCATCGGGATCGTGGCCGCGAAGTCGCGCATCGGCTCGATGGTGGTCCGGCCCGTGCTCGACTTCATGCAGACGCTGCCAGCCTACGTCTACCTTCTGCCGGCGCTCTTCTTCTTCGGACTCGGCTCAGCGGCCGGCGTGGTCGCGACGATCATCTTCGCGATGCCGCCGGGCGTGCGCCTCACGGAGCTCGGCATCCGCCAGGTCGACAGCGAGATGGTCGAGGCCGGCCAGGCCTTCGGCGCTCCCCCCGGCAAGGTGCTCTTCGGCATCCAGATCCCCCTCGCCATGCCCACGATCATGGCCGGCGTCAACCAGGTGATCATGCTGGCCCTCTCGATGGTCGTCATCGGCGGCATGGTCGGCGCGCCCGGCCTCGGCCAGGACGTCACGTCCGCCCTGACGACCCTCGACATCGGCAAGGGCGCCGAGGCGGGCGTGTCCGTGGTCTTCCTCGCGATCTACCTCGACCGCGTCACCGCCGGCCTCGGCCGCGGCGAGCCGTCGCCGCTCAGCAAGGCGGTCCGGCTCTTCCAGCGCCAGCGCGCCTCGGCACAGCCGGTCGCTTCCTAGTCCCGCAGATTCTCGGAAACCGTACGACGACGATGAACCAGAAGGAGTCAGCATGAAGCGCCTCAAGCTCGGCGCCGCTCTGATCGCCGCCCTGTCCCTCGTGGGGCTGGCGGGCTGCGCGAGCGGCAACAGCGAGAGCGGCACCGATGGCAACGCCGGGAACGGTGGCGGCAAGCAGATCACCATCGGCTACATCAACTGGGACGAGGACGTCGCCGTCACCCACCTGTGGCAGAAGGTCCTGGAGGACAAGGGCTACAACGTCACGATCCAGCAGATCTCCGACGCCGGCCCGACCTACGTGGGCCTCTCCAAGGGCAACATCGACCTCTACCTCGACGGCTGGCTGCCGGCCACGCACGCGGCGTACTGGAAGAAGTACGGCAGCCAGCTGACCGACCTGACGACGTGGTACGACGCGGCCCCGCTCACGATCGCGGTGCCGACGTACATGAAGGACATCAACTCGATCGAGGACCTCAAGGCCCACGCGAGCGAGTTCGACAGCACCATCACCGGGATCGAGCCGGGCGCCGGCGAGACCGGCATCGTGAAGAAGATGATGCCGCAGTATGGCCTGTCGAGCTGGAAGCTCCAGACGTCCTCGACCTCGGCGATGCTGGCGGCCCTGAAGAAGGCCACCGACGCCAAGAAGCCGATCGTCGTCGACCTGTGGCGGCCGCACTGGGCCTACACCGCGTTCCCGATCAAGGACCTCAAGGACCCGAAGGGCGCCATGGGCAAGCCCGATGGCATCCACGCGATCGGCACCGGCTCGTTCGCCGACGACTTCCCCGAGGTCGCCGCGATGGTCAAGAAGTTCCACATGGACGACAAGTCCCTCGGCTCGCTCGAGCAGACCGTCCTGCAGGACCACAAGGACGACATGGACGCCGGCGTCGAGGAGTGGCTCAAGGCCAACCCGGACTTCGAGAAGTCCCTGGGCTGACCCAGCGCCGACCAGGAACCACGATGCCCCGCTGCCTCCGGGCGGCGGGGCATCGCCGTCTCCAGGCTCTGTCGCGGCCACTGCGGCGCCGTTAGGTTGAGACGATGGACATCGCAGACTCGACCTGCGTCGCGCTGACGACGTACCGACGCAACGGCGCGGCCGTCACCGCGCCGGTCTGGATCACGCGGCTCGACGACGGGCGCGTCGGCTTCTACACCTCGATGGGCTCCGGCAAGACCAAGCGCCTCAA
The DNA here is from genome assembly GCF_040838215.1 of Nocardioides eburneus. Classification (NCBI taxonomy): domain Bacteria; kingdom Bacillati; phylum Actinomycetota; class Actinomycetes; order Propionibacteriales; family Nocardioidaceae; genus Nocardioides; species Nocardioides eburneus. Next base: position 163,238 of record NZ_JBFPJR010000003.1, read on the forward strand.
GCGCGACCCGCGAGTGACCCTGCAGCCATGCGGCTGGAGCGGGAAGCTGAAGCCTGGCTCCCTCCCCGTGACCGGGACCGCCGAGCTCCACCAGGCCGACCCGCTCCACGAGGAGGTGCTGGCGAAGATCCAGAAGAAGTACGGCCTGCTGGCCCGCTTCGCCCGCCTCACCGGCGGGTTGATGATGCGGCGTCAGGGCCTGGGATACGCCGACAGTGCGGTCGTCATCCGGCTCGACTGAGACCCTCAGTCGGCGCTGGCCGCCCCCACAATGCCGAGTCGGCGCAAATGGCTCGCATTTGCCCCGACTCGTGGGGGCTGCGGTCAGCGGGCGGCGCTGCCCTCGGTGTAGTCCTCGTCCTGCTGCTTCCACGCGAAGTGGGACCGCAGCAGCTTGCCGGTCGCCTCGATCGGGTGCTGGGCCTCCTTCTCGCGCAGCTCGAGGAACTCCTTGCCGCCGTTGTCCTGGTCGGCGATGAAGCGCTTCGCGAAGGTGCCGTCCTGGATGTCGGACAGGATGCCCTTCATCGACTCCTTGACGGCGTCGGTGACGACGCGGGGGCCGGAGACGTAGTCGCCGTACTCCGCGGTGTCGGAGACCGACCAGCGCTGCTTGGCGATGCCGCCCTCCCACATCAGGTCGACGATGAGCTTGAGCTCGTGCAGCACCTCGAAGTAGGCGATCTCCGGCTGATAGCCGGCCTCGGTCAGGGTCTCGAAGCCCGCCTGGACGAGGTGGGAGACGCCACCGCAGAGGACAGCCTGCTCACCGAACAGGTCGGTCTCGGTCTCCTCGGTGAAGGTCGTCTTGATGACGCCGGCGCGAGTGCCGCCGATGCCCTTGGCGTAGGACTTCGCGAGGTCCCAGGCCTGGCCCGAGGCGTCCTGCTCGACGGCGATGATGTCCGGGATGCCGCGGCCGGCGACGTACTCACGACGCACGGTGTGGCCCGGCGCCTTCGGGGCGACCATGATCACGTCGACGCCCTCGGGCGCCTGGATGTAGCCGAAGCGGATGTTGAAGCCGTGGCCGAAGACCAGCGTCTTGCCCGGGGTGGTGTGCTCGGCGAGCTCGTTGTTGTAGAGACCGCGCTGGTGCTGGTCGGGGGCGAGGATGACGATCACGTCGGCCTCGGCAGCGGCCTCGCCAGGGGTGAGGACCCTGAAGCCCTCCTCCTCCGCCTTCGCCGTGCTCTTCGAGCCCGGCTGGAGCCCGATGCGCACGTCGACGCCGGAGTCACGCAGGTTGAGCGCGTGGGCGTGGCCCTGGCTGCCGTAGCCGATGACCGCGACCTTCTTGCCTTGGATCAGGCTCAGGTCGGCGTCGTCGTCGTAGTAGATCTCAGCCACTTGGGGCTCTCCTTCTGTGTTGAATTGCGCGAGCGTGTCGGCTGCGCCGTCACTGTCTCTGGATGGGGCTGCACGACCAGGACGGCTCCGCCGCCACGCTGCCGCGCGATTGATTCTTAACTACTCGGGGTGGAGCGGAGTGCCCGGGTCGTCAGCCGACGGCCGGCGGCGGGGCGGGTACGGCGACCGGGCGCTGGCTGCGCTCGGAGATCGACCGCGAACCGCGGCCGATGGCGACCATGCCGGACTGGACCAGCTCACGGACACCGAACGGCTCGAGCACGCGGAGGAAGTCGGCCAGCTTGCCGGCGTTGCCGATGATCTGGATCGTCACCGCATCGGTCGAGACGTCGATGACCTTGGCCCGGAAGAGCTGCACGGCGTCGAGCACCTGTCCGCGCGTCTCCGCGGTGGCGCCGACCTTGACGAGCATGAGCTCGCGCTGGACGGAGGCGTCGGGCTCGAGCTCGACGATCTTGATGACCTCGACGAGCTTGTTGAGCTGCTTGGTGACCTGCTCGAGCGGGGTGTCCTCGACGTTGACGACGATGGTCATCCGCGAGATCTCGGAATGCTCGGTCGGCCCGACCGCCAGCGACTCGATGTTGAAGCTGCGGCGGCTGAACAGGCCGGCGATGCGGGCCAGGACACCGGGCTTGTCCTCGACGAGGACCGAGAGGGTGTGCTTGCCGGTCGACTTCACGGGAGTGATGCTCACAGGTCGTCCTCGTCGAACTTGGGCGCGAGGTCGCGCGCGTACTGGATCTCGTCGTTGCTGGCGCCGCCGGCGATCATCGGCCAGACCATGGCGTCCTTGTTGACCCGGAAGTCGACGACCACGGGGACGTCGTTGATCTCCATGGCCTTCTCGATCGTCGCGTCGACGTCGTCGGCGGACTCGCAGGAGAGTCCGACGCAGCCGTACGCCTCGGCGAGCTTCGGGAAGTCGGGGATGCGCACGGGCTTGTCGTGACGCTGCAGGTTCGTGTTGGAGTAGCGCTCGTTGTAGAAGAGCGTCTGCCACTGCCGGACCATGCCGAGGTTGTCGTTGTTGATGACCGCGACCTTGATCGGGATGCCCTCGATGGCGCAGGTCGCGAGCTCCTGGTTCGTCATCTGGAAGCAGCCGTCGCCGTCGATCGACCAGACGGTCGAGTCGGGACACCCCACCTTGGCGCCCATCGCCGCCGGCACGGAGTAGCCCATGGTGCCGGCCCCTCCGGAGTTGAGCCAGGTGTTGGGGTTCTCATAGCCGACGAACTGGGCGGCCCACATCTGGTGCTGGCCGACGCCCGCGACGTAGATCGCCTCGGGCCCGGCGATCTTGCCGAGCCGCTCGATGACGTACTGCGGGGCGAGCCCCTCGGCGGGCGTGTCGTAGCCGAGCGGGTACTGCTTCTTGATCCCGGCGAGGTAGGCCACCCAGGCCTCGTAGTCCCCGGTGCGCCCGGCCGCGATCTCCGGCTGGAGCGCGCCCAGCAGGTCGGTGACGACCTCGCGGATGTCGCCGACGATCGGCACGTCGGCGTACCGGTTCTTGCCGATCTCCGCCGGGTCGATGTCGGCGTGGATGACGGCCGCGTGGGGCGCGAAGCTGGACAGGTCGCCGGTGACGCGGTCGTCGAAGCGGGCCCCGAGGCTGATGATCAGGTCGCTCTTCTGCAGCGCCGCAACGGCCGAGACGGTGCCGTGCATGCCGGGCATGCCGAGGTGTTGCGGGTGGCTGTCCGGGAAGGCGCCGCGGGCCATCAGGGTGGTCACGACGGGGATGCCGGTGAGATCGGCGAGGGTGCGCAGCTCGCGGTGAGCCCGCGCCCGGATGGTGCCACCGCCGACGTAGAGCACCGGCTTCCTCGCCGCGAGGATGAGCTTGGCGGCCTCGCGGATCTGCTTGGCGTGCGGCTTGGTCACCGGGCGGTAGCCGGGCAGGCTCAGCTGGGCCGGCCAGGTGAACGTCGTGCTCGCCTGGAGCGCACTCTTGGCGACGTCGACGAGGACGGGCCCCGGACGGCCGGTGGAGGCGATGTGGAACGCCTCGGCGACCCGGCGCGGGATGTCAGCAGGATCGGTGACGAGGAAGTTGTGCTTCGTGATCGGCATCGTGATGCCGCGGATGTCCGCCTCCTGGAAGGCGTCGGTGCCGATCAGGCTCTCCGCGACCTGGCCGGTGATGGCCACCATCGGCACGGAGTCCATGTAGGCATCGGCGATCGGCGTCACCAGGTTGGTCGCCCCCGGCCCGGAGGTCGCCATGCACACCCCGACCCGCCCGGTCGCCACGGCGTACCCCTCGGCGGCGTGGCCCGCCCCTTGCTCGTGGCGAACGAGGATGTGACGCACGCTCGAGTCCATGAGGGGGTCGTACGCCGGAAGGATCGCGCCCCCCGGGATGCCGAAGATGGTGTCGGCGCCCGCCGCCTCCAGCGACTTGACCAGGCTCTGCGCGCCCGTGATCTGCTCGCTCATGTCTCCGTCGTGTCCTGTCCGTCGGTCCTGCGGTGGTGTCTGCTGCCACAGCGGTGCTGCATAAAAAAGCCCTCCGGCCCGAGGGGCAACGGAGGGAGGCGCGTCAGCTGGCTGGGATCAGCCGACGCGCCCGGTGAGTACGAGAATCTGGTGCAGCATGCGCTCACCGTAACCGCGCCGATCGTGGCCTGTCACCCGAGTGTGGCAGGTGTCCCACCATATGGGATCGCCGTCCCACGTCTCGGAACGGGGTCGAAGGCGCGGTGCACGGGTTCGCGCCCCGGTCAGTCGCGACCGAGCCAGGTCGCGATGTCGACCCTGTTGCCCTGCGCGTCGGCCAAGGTCGTCCACGCCGGCGCACGAGCGTCGCTCACGAGGCGGCCACCGTGGTCGAGCGCCTGCCTGATCCGCAGGTCGGCGACGTCGTCGGGGACATCGACGTCCACGTGGAAGCCGCGCGGCTCGTCGGTCTGCTGCAGATAGAGCCCGGGCCCGTCTGCAGCCACCAGGAAGGCGTCGTACGACGGATCCGGGTGCGCCCCGAGCACGGTCTGCCAGAACGGGCTGACCGTCGCCGGGTCGGGCGTGTCGAGCGCGAGGCCCACGACTTGGAGGGCCGCCGGCTGCGGGCTGGCGCCCATCTGATCGGCGATCGCGCTGATGACCCGGGCGAGTCGCACGTCACGCTGGGTGATGCCGCCGACATCGTGGCTGACGAGCCGCACCTCGACATGGCCGTAGCGCAGGTCGACGTCGGGGTGATGGTTGGCCTTCTCCGCCTCCTCCGCGAGCCGGTCGACCAGCGTCACGCCACGGACGAAGGTGCCCGTGGAGAACCTGGCACACAGTTGTCCGGCGAGCAGCCGCCAGTCGCTCAGCAGCTCGGCTGCCACGGCGGACGGCTCGAGCACGACACGGTCCTCGTCGGGGATGGGCATCTGGGACCTCCCGGGTCGGGGTCGACGGTGACGAGAGCGAGGTACCCCTCTTCGGCGAGGCTACGCCGGTTGCTCCTGCGCAGGCATCGCCGCAGGTCAGGCCGGGTACCGGCCTCCGGGCCGCGGCACGCCCACCGACGTCTGCTCCCCCACCGAAATGATCGTTCCCCTATGGTCGAGTGACCTTTTTTCGATCTCGGAGGTTCCATGACAACCCCAATCTCGACCACGAAGGCGGCCGGAGGCGCAGCGTCCGCCCCCGGCCTCAAACGTCGGCTCGGCGTCGTCGGCCTGCTGTTCGCGAGCGTCGGCTCGATCATCGGCTCAGGCTGGCTCTTCGGCGCGATGAACGCCGCCGCGACCACGGGGCCGTCCGCGATCCTGTCATGGGCGATCGGCGGCGTGATGATCGCCTTCATCGGCCTCGTCTTCGCGGAGCTCGGCTCGATGTTCCCGATCGCCGGAGGCGTGGTGCGCTTCCCCCACCTCGCCTTCGGCTCGTTCGCGAGCTACACCGCCGGCTGGTCGACGTGGGTCGCCGCCGCGACCACGGCCCCCATCGAGGTGGAGGGCGCGCTGCAGTACGCCACCCGGTACGTCGACTTCACCACCCCGCACAAGAACGGCACCGTGCACACCCTCACGCCGCTCGGGTTCGTGGTCGCGATCGTCCTCATGGCCGTCTTCGTGGTGATCAACTACGTCGGCATCGCCTGGTTCGCGAGGATCAACAACGTGCTGGTGACCTGGAAGCTGGTCATGATCGTCCTGGTCATCGTCGCCTTCCTCACCGTCTCCTTCCACGGCAGCAACCTTCACAGCCACGGCTTCTTCACCCATGGCGCCCAGGGCGTCTTCAGTGCCGTGGCGACCTCCGGCATCGTCTTCTCGTTCCTCGGCTTCCGCCAGGCGATCGAGCTCGCCGGCGAGGGCGCGAAGCCGAAGCGCGATATCCCGCTCGCCGTCCTCGGCTCCCTGCTCGTCACGGGGATCCTCTATGTCCTGCTGCAGATCGCGTTCCTGGTCGCGCTCGACCCGCACGCCGTGGCCACGAAGGGCTGGGACAACGTCAGCGACATCCTGACGAACTCGGCCGGACCGCTCGCCTCGGTCGCGAGCGCGATCGGCCTCGGCTGGCTCGCGGTCCTGCTCTACATCGACGCCGTCGTCTCCCCCGGCGACACGGGCCTGATCTACACCACGACCGCGGCCCGGTTGTCCTACGCCATGGGCAAGAACGGCAACGCCCCGGAGTCGCTCACCAGGACCACCCCCAGCGGCGCGCCGTGGGTGAGCCTGCTGGTCGCCTTCATCGTCGGCATCATCGCGTTCCTGCCGTTCCCGAGCTGGCAGCAACTGGTCGGCTTCATCACCTCGGCCACCGTGCTGTCGTTCGGTCCCGGGCCGCTCGTGCTCGGCGCGCTCCGCCGCCGCCTGCCGTCGCTGCCACGCGGCTTCCGCATCCCCGGCGGCGACCTCATCCCGATCCTCGGCTTCGCATCCAGCAACCTGATCATCTACTGGACGGGGTGGAACACCGACTGGAAGCTCTTCGTCGCCATCCTGCTGGGCTACGTCCTGCTGGCGATGCGGGAGCTGATCTCGGCGAAGACGCCGCCGCTCGAGCTTCCGTCCGGCGCGATCTGGGTCATCCCGTGGCTCGTCGGCCTCGCCGTCATGTCCTACATCGGCGACTTCGACGGCGGCCGGGGCTGGGTGTCGTTCTGGCCGGCGATCGCGATCATCGTGGTGTTCTCGGTGGTGATCTACTACATCGGCGTCAACAACTCGCTGCCGCGCGAGGCGATCGAGCGCCACATCGCCGAGGCCGAGCAGGAGACGGCCGAGGAGGACGCGGAGCTCGCCACGCCGTGACGGATGACCCCGGCGCGATCAGGGCAGCACGGTCTGCCCGATCTCGCCGGGGTTCCACGCGATCTCCCACCGGAAGCCGTCGGGGTCCGCGGCATAGCCGGTGTAACCGCCCCACTCCCGCTCGGCCGGCTCGCTCACCTCGGCCCCGGCGGCCTGCATCGTCGCCAGGACCTCGTCGACCTCCTCCCGGGTGGCGACGTTGTGGGCGAGCGTCACGGGCGGGACGCCCGGGCCGTCGAGCGGCTCCCCCACCTCGGCGGCGAACGCTGCCCGGTCCCACAGGCTCAGCACCACGTGGGGGCCGACCTTCAGCATGAGCACCTCCCCGGCGACGTACATCTCCGGCGACCATCCGAGGCCGTCGACATAGAAGGCGTGGGAGCGCGCGAGATCGCGCACGGCGAGGGTCACGAAGCTGATCCGCTGGTCCATGAGGACACCCTGGCACGCACGACCGACAGTCCTCAGCGGCCCGCTCGTGCCCTAGGCTCCAGAGGTGATCCTCCCCTACCCGCCGGTGGGCCGCTCCCGGATCAGGGTGAAGGCCTACGTCGTCGTGCTCGACGAGCGAGCGGAGCATCACGCCGTCGTCCGCGCGACGGCGGCCGCCCACCCCACCTTCCACCGGCCCCTCGGCGCCGGCGTCCGGCGCGGCGAGCGCTCGGCGGACGCGGTCGCGCGGGCGATCGCGCACGAGCTCGGCGCCACGCTGGCCGAGCCCGAGCTGCTCGGCGTCCTGGAGAACATCTTCTCGCGCGAGGACGAGTCGGGCCACGAGGTCGTCTTCGTGTACGCCGGGCGGCTGCTCGGCCCCGCGCCCGAGGCCGGGGCGGGTCGGCTCGAGTGGCGGCCGGTCGCGGGGCTCACCGACGTACCCCTGCTCCCCCAGGGTCTTCAGGAGCTCCTCGACGCGTGGCTCAGCCGGCCGTCAGCGCGCTGAGGGCCACCCGCTGCTGCCCGTCGAGGTCGAAGTTCGCCGGATCGAGCCAGCGCTCGTGCGCGGCCCGCACCGCCGGCCACTCCTCGTCCGTGACGGCGAACCAGTCGGTGTCGCGGTTGCGGCCCTTCACGACCAGGTGTCGCCGGAAGCGGCCCTCGTGGCTGAGCCCGAGCCGGAGCGCCGCACGCCGCGACGGCTCGTTGAGCCGGTCGCACTTCCACTCGAGCCGGCGGTAGCCGAGGTCGTCGAAGGCGTGCCGCATCAGCAGGTGGATCGCCTCGGTCGCCGCCCGGGTGCGCTGCATCGCGTGGCCGAACAGGACGCCGCCGACCTCGAGGCTGCCGTGGGTCGGCGAGATCCGCAGGTACGACGCCAGGCCGCTCGCCTTCCCGGCCCGCTCACCCTCAGTCGGGACGAGGGCGTACGGCACCTGGTCCGGCGCATCGACCGCCTCGGCCAGATGCATCCACAGCGCGGCCAGCGACGTCGGCGCCTCGACCGGACGATAGGTCCACAGGTCGACGTCGTCAGGGCCGCAGGTCGCGGCGTACAGGTCGGCGTAGGCCGCCGACGTCAGCGGCGTCACCCGGACGTACCGTCCCTCCAGGGCTACTGGCTCCGGCCAGGGCCGCGGCGTCCAGTCCGGCAGCAGCTGCGTAGCGTCCATCTCCTCGACCACTCTCACGACCTCGGGCTCAGAACCTCAGGCGAGGCCGCGTGAGGTAGCCGATCACGATCCCGATCACCGCGCCGATGAGGGTCTCCAGACCGCGGTCGGCCAGCAACTGGTCGGTGGGCACGGGTGCGGCGGCATGCACCATCAGCAGCGCCAGCGGGGTCACCCAGACGAGGGCGAGCGCGTAGTTGCGACCGACCAGCAGCTCGGCCGCGGCCTGGAGGACGGCGATGACGGCGACCAGGGCGATCCCCCGGATGTCCAGCGCCAGCAGCGCCCACGCGACCAGCAGACCGAGTCCGGTGCCGACGATACGGTGCAGCCCGCGGACCAGCTGGGCGGTCAGGTTGCGCGCAGCCAGGGGTACGACGGCGGCCACCATCGCCCAGTACGGTCGGCCGATCCCGACGCCGGTGGCGATCGCGCCGGCGACGAGCACGCCGACACCGGCCTGCAGCGCATAGGGCCACACACCCTCGAGCGCGCCGCCGATCGGGCGGTTCATCGAGACCACGCCATAGCCACGCACGCGACGCTGCAGGGAGCCGACCGCCCCGACCAGGACGGCGAAGGCGGCCGAGGCCCCGGCGACCGCGGCACCGGTGCCGACGTCACCCAGGTGGCTGGGAACCGACGCCACCGACGCGAACGCGAAGATCTGGAAGAGCGAACCGGGCGGATGCCAGCCGGCGAAGGACGACCGGGCGGCGGCGAGGGTCGCCACGATCGCCGCGATCGGGACCGCCAGCCAGGCGCGCTGGTCGCTCGTCCCGACCAGGACGCCGAGCACGACGCAGGCCACCTGGACGAGCCCGGCCTCCGCCTGCAGCAACAGCCGGCTGCGGTCCACCCGCTCACGGCCGTAGAGCGAGGTGAAGGCACCGAAGGCCGCATAGATCGTCCAGGGCGCATGCCCCGTCGCCTGCACCACCAGGAGGGGTACGACGATCGACACGCACGCACGCACGGCCACCCGGTGGGCGCCGTCGTGCGGCCCGAACGCGATGAGCCGGGCGACGAAGTCGTTGTTCAACCCAGAGGTCACTCAGGGACGCGGCGGTAGGCGCCGTCGGAGGCGGCGGTCGCCATCGACGCATAGGCCCGTAGCGCCGCCGAGACCGGACGCTGCCGGTCGAGCGGGGTGTAGGGCTTGTCGCGCTTCTCCTGAGCGGCCCGCCGCTCGTCGAGGACGAGCTGGTCGACCTCGAGCCGGATCGAGCGGTTCGGGATGTCGATGGCGATCGGGTCGCCGTCCTCGACCAGCGCGATCAGACCGCCCCCGGCCGCCTCGGGCGAGATGTGGCCGATCGACAGGCCGCTCGTGCCGCCCGAGAAGCGGCCGTCGGTGATGAGCGCACACTTCTGGCCCAGACCGCGGCCCTTGAGGAACGACGTCGGGTAGAGCATCTCCTGCATGCCCGGACCGCCCTTGGGGCCTTCGTAGCGGATCACGACCACGTCGCCCTCGACGACGGTCTTGTCCAGGATGCCCTGGACCGCGGCCTCCTGGGACTCGAAGACCCGGGCGGTGCCTTGGAAGGTCCAGACCTCCTCCGGCACGCCGGCGGTCTTCACCACGCAGCCCTCAGGGGCCAGGTTGCCCTTGAGGATGGCGAGGCCGCCATCGGCGGTGTAGGCGTGCGCGCGGTCACGGATGCAGCCCTCGGCGGCGTCCACGTCGAGGGACGCCCAGACGTTCTCGGTCGAGAACGGCTCCGTGGTGCGCACGCCGCCCGGCGCGGCCAGGAACAGCTGCTCGGCCTTCTCGGAGGCCTTGCCGCCCCGGATGTCCCACTCGTCCAGCCAGCTCTGCAGGTCGGGGCTGTGCACCGAGTGGACGTCGGTGTTGAGCAGGCCGGCCCGGTTGAGCTCGCCCAGGATGGCGGGGATGCCGCCCGCACGGTGGACGTCCTCCATGTGGTATTTCGGGCTGTTCGGCGCGACCTTGGACAGGCAGGGAACGCGGCGCGAGACCGCGTCGATGTCGTCCACACTGAAGGTCATGCCGGCCTCGCGGGCGGCGGCCAGCAGGTGAAGGACCGTGTTGGTGGAGCCGCCCATGGCCACGTCGAGTGCGAAGGCGTTCTCGAAGGCCGCGTGGGTGGCGATGTTGCGCGGCAGGACGGACTCGTCGTCCTGCTCGTAGTAGCGCTTCGCCAGGTCCACGATCGTGCGGCCGGCCTGGAGGAACAGCCCCTTGCGGGCGGCGTGGGTCGCCAGGGTGGAACCGTTGCCCGGCAGCGACAACCCGATCGCCTCGGTGAGACAGTTCATCGAGTTGGCGGTGAACATGCCCGAGCAGGAGCCGCAGGTCGGGCACGCGGACTGCTCGATGGTCGAGAGCTGCTCGTCGCTCACCGCGTCGTTGGCACTGGCGATCATCGCGTCGATGAGGTCGAGCTTCTCGTGGACGATGCCCTCGATCGCGGTCGTCTTGCCGGCCTCCATCGGGCCGCCGGAGACGAAGACGACCGGGATGTTGAGGCGCAGCGCGGCCAGCAGCATGCCGGGCGTGATCTTGTCGCAGTTGGAGATGCAGACCAGGGCGTCGGCGCAGTGCGCCTGGACCATGTACTCCACCGCGTCAGCGATCAGCTCGCGACTGGGCAGGGAGTAGAGCATGCCACCGTGGCCCATGGCGATGCCGTCGTCGACGGCGATCGTGTTGAACTCCTTCGCCACCGCGCCGGCCTCCTTGACGGAGTCGGCGACGATCTTGCCGAGGTTGCGCAGGTGGACGTGACCCGGCACGAACTCCGTGAACGAGTTGGCGATCGCGATGATCGGCTTGCCGAAGTCGGAGTCGGTCATTCCGGTCGCGCGCCACAGCGCGCGAGCCCCGGCCATGTTGCGTCCCTGCGTCGAGGTCGCGGAGCGAAGAGTCGGCATGGTCCTAGGCTAACCCTGCGAGCGGGACGCCTCCTCCGCCTGCTCCGGACGTGGACGAGTACGCCGGCGGCCAGCGTCACGGGTCGGGCGAGCCCGCCACCGGCTCATGCCGTGCGGGCGGCGCGCACCACCATCACGTCCGGCAGGTCGTGGACGATCTGCGACCAGGTCGCCCCCGCGTCGTGCGAGGCCCAGACCGAGCCGTTGCGCGCCCCGACGTACAGCCCGGCGGGGTCGTGGTCGTCGGCGCACATCGCGTCGCGCATGACCGCGACGTAGAACGGTTCGGGGAGGCCGTGGTCGAGCGGCTCCCACGTCCCGCCGGCGTCCCGTGAGCGCCAGACCCTCGCCTTCCCCTCGGGTGGATACCGGCTCTCACCCGCGCCGATCGGGAAGGTGAAGATCGTGTCGGGCTCGTGCGGGTGCACGACCATCGCGAAGCCGAAGTCGGTCGGCAGCCCCTCGGCGATCGAGGTCCAGGTGAGCCCTTCGTCGTCGGAGCGGTAGACCCCACCGTGGTTCTGCAGGTAGAGCCGCTGCGGTGCGGCAGGGTGCCGGGCCACCTTGTGGACGCACTGTCCGAACTCGGGGAACTGCTGCCCCTCGGGCAGGAAGACCGCCCGGATCCCCTGGTTGCGCGCCTCCCAACTCTTGCCGCCGTCCCGGGTCTGATAGACGCCGCCAGTGGAGATCGCCGCGGTCACCGAGTCGGGGTCGGTCGGGTGCGGCAGGATCGTGTGGAACGCCTGCCCGCCGAAGCCGGCGTTCCACTGCGGCCGGTGGGGGTGCTCCCACAGCCCCCGCTCGAGCGCGAAGCTGCGGCCGGCGTCGGTCGAGCGGAAGATCGCACCGGGCTCGGTCCCGGCCCAGATCGTGCCGGGGAGCGGCCCCGGCTGGAGCTGCCAGATCCGGGAGACGCTCTCGTCGACGTCCTCGGGGAACTTCACCGACGCCTCGCTCCAGGTCTTCCCGCCGTCCTCGGAGGCCCGCACGAGTGGCCCGAGCCAGAGGGAGGAGGCCCCGACGAGCAAACGGCCGGTGCCCGGCTCGACCATCGCGGAGTAGATCTCCTCCATGTCGTGGTGCGGACCGCTGAAGGCCCACTCCTCCCGGGCGTCGTCCGACGTCCCGATCCACAGCCCCTTGCGCGTCCCGACCAACAGCACCGTAGCCATGCCTCCACGATGAACCTGCGGCACGGAAATGGCGACCCTTCACGGGCAAAAGCGCACGGGGCCGCCCCTCATCCGGCCAGCGGGTTCGGGACGACGAGCTCCGGGAAGAGCCCGAAGTCGCGTGCCGCGCTGAGCAGCTCGGTCACCTCATGGCCCAAGCAGATCGCCGCGATCCGCGTGTCGTGGATCTTGCCGCCCACCACGCCCGGCCGCGAGGCGAGCGCTGCGAGCCTGGCCCGGATCGCCGACCGAGCGCCGATCAGCCGGGCGCATCGCCTGGCACGGCGCTCCGGATACTGCGGTCGGCTGGCCATTACCCCTAGCCTTTCAGGCATGGACACCGGACAGGTGAGCTGGGAGAAGTACGCCGCGGTCCTCTTCGACCTCGACGGCGTCATCACGCCGACAGCGGTGGTGCACATGCGGGCGTGGGCGGAGATGTTCAACGACTACCTCCATGACAGGGCGCCCGAGCAGGCGCCCTACACCGACGCCGACTACTACGCCTACGTCGACGGCAAGCCACGCTACGACGGCGTGCGGGACTTCCTCGCCTCGCGCGGCCTCACGCTGCCGGAGGGCACGCCCGACGACCCGCCGGAGGCCGAGACCGTCTGCGGGCTCGGCAACCGGAAGAACGACGCCTTCAACGAGGTCCTGGCCCGCGACGGCGTGGCGGCCTACCCCGGCTCGGTCGCCTTCCTCGACCACCTGCGCGGCCTCGGGACCCCGCTCGGCGTGGTCTCGTCGTCGGCGAACGCGCCGAGCGTGCTCGCCTCGGCGGGACTGGTCGACCGGTTCCGGACGATCGTGAGCGGCGCGGTCGCCACGGAGCACCGGCTGGCCGGGAAGCCCGCGCCGGACACCTTCCTCTTCGCCGCCGAGCAGCTCGGCGCGGCTGCTGCCGACGCGGTCGTCCTCGAGGACGCCGTCTCCGGCGTCCGCGCGGGCGCCGCCGGCGGCTTCGGCCTCGTGGTCGGGGTCGACCGCGGCGCCGGCCGCGAGGCCCTCGCCGCCGCCGGCGCCACGCTCGTCGTCAGCGACCTCGCCGAGCTCGTCCCCGGAGGTGCGCGATGAAGACCGGCGTCGGCCCCGACCCGCTCGACCGGGCCCGTTTCCCGATCGACCCCTGGCGCCTCGTCGAGCGCAGCTACTCCCCCGACGACCTGGGGCTGACCGAGACGCTCTTCTCGGTCGCCAACGGCTACCTCGGCATGCGTGCGACGCCCGAGGAGGGGCGTCCGGCGTACGCCCACGGGACCTTCATCAACGGCTTCCACGAGACCTGGCCGATCCGGCACGCCGAGGCGGCGTACGGCTTCGCGGAGACCGGTCAGACGATCGTCAACGCGCCGGACGCGAAGGTCATGAAGATCTACGTCGACGACGAGCCGCTCACGTTCGGCACCGCCGACCTGGAGGACTACGAGCGGGTGCTCGACTTCCGCGACGGGGTCCTCAAGCGCAACCTCATCTGGCGGACGCCGTCCGGCAAGCGGGTCTGCATCCGCTCGACCCGCATGGTGTCGATGACCCAGCGCCACCTCGCGATCATGACGCTCGAGGTCACGATGCTCACCGGCAGCGCACCCGTGGTGATCTCGTCGCAGATCCTCAACCGCCAGGACGGGAAGGACGAATACCACGTCGCGAAGGAGTCGCTCGGCCACGGCGCCGCCGACCCGCGGAAGGCGGCGGCGTTCGAGGACCGCGTCCTGCTCCCCCGGCTGAGCTACGCCGCCGAGGACCGGATGGCGCTCGGCTACCAGTGCGCGCGCTCGGGGATGACGATCGCGGTCGCGGCCGACCACGACATCCGGACGCCCGATCCGGTCGACACCGTCCTGCGGTCCGAGGACGACGTGACCAAGATGGTCTTCCGGGTCGACGCCACGGAGGGCAACACCCTGCGACTGGAGAAGGTCGTCGCCTACCACACCTCCCGCGGCGTTCCGGCCCGTGAGCTCTCCGACCGCTGCGACCGCACCCTCGACCGGGTCCGCCGGCTCGGTCTCGAGCACTTCGTCGAGGACCAGAAGGCCTGGTACGCCGACTTCTGGGCGCGCGCGGACGTCGACGTGTGCGGCCCGGGGACCGAGCTCCAGGCGGTCCAGCAGGCGATCCGGTTCAACCTCTTCTCCCTCGCCCAGGCGACGGCCCGCACCGACGGCCTCGGCGTGCCGGCGAAGGGGGTCACGGGCTCCGGCTACGAGGGGCACTACTTCTGGGACACCGAGGTCTACGTCGTCCCGTTCCTGTGCCACACGCAGCCCGACATCGCCCGCAACGTGCTCCACTTCCGCTCTGTGATGCTCCCCGCCGCGCGCCGGCGCGCGGCGCAGATGGCGTCGAACGGCGCGATGTACCCCTGGCGCACCATCAACGGCGAGGAGGCCTCGGCCTACTACGCCGCCGGCACCGCGCAGATGCACATCGACGCGGACATCTGCTACGCGCTGATGAAGTACGTGTACGCCGTCGGCGACATCGGGTTCCTGATCCGCGAGGGCATCGACATCCTCGTGGAGACCGCCCGGATGTGGGCCGACCTCGGCTTCTGGCGCCACAACGGCAAGCCGTCGTTCCACATCCACGGGGTGACCGGGCCGGACGAGTACACCACCGTCGTCAACAACAACCTGTTCACCAACGTGATGGCGCGCTACAACCTCGAGAAGGCCGCGCAGGCCGTCACGCGGATCCAGCGCGACCACCCGCGTGAGTACGAGCAGGTTGCCGGGCGGCTGCGGCTCGACGCGGACGAGGTCGCCGAGTGGGAGCGCTGCGCCGAGGGGATGCACATCCCCTTCGACGAGGGCCTCGGCATCCACCCGCAGGACGACCTCTTCCTCTCCCGGGAGGTGTGGGACCTCTCCCGCACCCCGGCCTCGCTGCGGCCGCTGATGCTGCACTACCACCCGCTGGTGATCTATCGCTTCCAGGTCCTCAAGCAGGCCGACGTCGTGCTCGCGCTCTTCCTCCAGGGCGACCGGTTCACGCTCGAGCAGAAGCGTGCCGACTTCGAGTACTACGACCCCATCACCACCGGCGACTCGACCCTCTCGGCGGTGGTCCAGGCGATCATCGCCGCCGAGGTCGGCTACCACGAGGTCGCGCTGCGCTACTTCCACGACGCC
Source organism: Nocardioides eburneus (assembly GCF_040838215.1). Classification (NCBI taxonomy): domain Bacteria; kingdom Bacillati; phylum Actinomycetota; class Actinomycetes; order Propionibacteriales; family Nocardioidaceae; genus Nocardioides; species Nocardioides eburneus. The sequence continues at coordinate 178,684 of NZ_JBFPJR010000003.1, forward strand.
CTCTATGTCGACCTGGACAACCTGCACGGCAACACCGTCGACGGCCTCCACATCGCCTCGACGGGGGGCGTGTGGAGCGCACTCGTCTACGGCTTCGGCGGGCTCCGCGACCACTCCGACGGGCTCTACTTCGACCCGCGGCTGCCCGAGACCTGGGACTCGATGTGCTTCCGCACCGCCTGGCGTGGCTCTCGGATCAGGGTGCTGCTCACCCGCGACGAGGTGTCCTTCACCGTCGAGACCGAGGGGGCGACCCCCGAGGTGCCGCTCACGGTCCGCGGGACGCCGTACACCGTCTCGAAGGGCGCGCCGCTCGTCGTCCCGCTGCCCGACCAGGGCCCGCGCATCGAAGGCCAGCTCGGCGAGCGGCCGATCGTCGGCGGCACGCGGCCCGACGGCAGCACCATCACCGCGCAGGTGCCGGCGGCGATCGAGCCCGAGGACTACGAGCAGGAGCATGCCCACGCCGTCCCCGCCTTCGGCCCCGAGCCTCCCACCCGGCGCGAAGAGACCGCGGGGCCTGTGCCCGAGGCGGGCGGGCCTCGATGACTGCCCACTCGTGCATCACACCTGATGCAGATATGATGCGGACATGCGAACCACCACAGACCTGCCGCCGGCGGTCCACCGCCGCGTGCGTGAGATCGCCAAGGAGCGTCATCAGTCCCTGTCCGCCGTCGTCGCCGACCTCACCACCCGTGGGCTCGCTGCTCTGGGCGAGCCGACGAAGGTGACCACCGATCCGGTGAGTGGACTGCCGGCGATCACGGTGGGGCAGCGGATCACCGCCGACGACGTGGCCGACGCGCTGGATGACGAGTGACCGACACCTACCTGCTCGATGCGAACGCGCTCATCTCACTCACGATCACTGATCACGAGCACCACGATCGTGCTGCGGCATGGGCAGCGAGCGTCGCACGGATCGCGCTGTGCCCCATCGTGGAAGGCGCACTCGTCCGGTTCCTCGTCCGTCTCGGAGAGCACAGGGCGACAGCAGTGACGGTCCTCTCCGACATGTATGCCTCGACGCGCTGTGAGTTCTGGGCTGATTCCCTGACCTACACGGCCGCCGACCTCGGACACGTGGTGGGACATCGCCAGGTCACGGACGCCTACCTCGCCGCGCTGGCCGCAGAGCGCGGAGCGCGGCTGGCCACCTTCGACCAGGCGTTGGCAGCGGCGCTCCCCCAGCACGTCGACCTCATCCCCTAGCAGCCCGCCTCAGACCCCTCGCCGCGCTCCGCGCGGGCGAGGGCTGAGCGCCCCGTCGCCACCCCTACAGTGTGGTGGTGAGTCCCGCCCTGCCCGTGCGTCGACGCGGGGCCTCGCCGGTTCTCCTGGTGCTGGTGGGCATCTGCTCGGTGCAGCTCGGCGCGGGGATCGCGAAGAGCCTCTTCGACGAGGTCTCTCCCACGACGATCGTCTGGCTGCGGCTGCTCTCCTCCTGCGTCGTGCTGCTGGCGTGGGTGCGGCCGTCGCTGCGCGGTCGAACCCGGCGTGACTGGCTGGTCGTCGTGGGCTTCGGGGCCTCGCTCGGCCTGATGAACTGGGCCATCTACCAGTCGTTCTCGCGCATCCCGCTCGGCATCGCGGTGACGCTCGAGTTCGCCGGTCCGCTCACGCTCGCGATCGCGGGCTCGCGCCGTCCCCGCGACCTGCTGTGGGTGCTGCTCGCCGGTCTCGGCGTCCTGGCCCTCGGGCTCGAGCCGGGCACGGTCACCTGGGCGGGGGTCGGGTTCGCCATCCTCGCGGGAGCCGCCTGGTCGTCGTACATCCTGCTTAGCCGCGCCACGGGCGCCCGCTGGGCCGGGCTCGACGGGCTGGCCGTCGCCTCCCTGGTGGCGGTCCTCGGGCTCAGCCCCGTCACCCTCGCGTACGCCGGCGGGCCGGACGCCCCACGGGCCTGGCTGCTCGGGGCGCTGGTGGGCGTGCTCAGCTCGGTCATCCCCTACAGCTGCGAGCTCGTCGCCCTGCGGTCGCTACCGCCGGCGACCTTCGGGATCCTCATGTCGCTCGAGCCCGCCGCCGCGGCGCTGGCCGGCCTGGTCGTGGTCGGCGAGCGCCTGAGCGCCGTTCAGTGGCTCGCGGTGCTGTGCGTCGTGGCGGCGAGCGTGGGCGCGACCCGGACCTCCTCCGCGCCGCGACCCGTGGACTGAGCCGCCTGCCGCCGGCGATGAGACGTCATTCACACAACGGTCACCTGCGCGTGACCCGCCGCCGGCCGGCACCGGCCTAAGGTCGTCCCGTCCCCACCCGGCCCCCACCCCGGAGTTGCGCGATGCTCGCTCTCGTCCACTGGTTCTGGCACTGGCCCGTCGAGTCGCAACAGCGGGCGCGCCACAACGCGTTGCTGGCCAACACGGCGCTCGTCGCGCGCCGACACGAGCGTGAGGAGGTCCAGCGGTTCCTCCACGAGCTGGGATCGGGCAGAATCGGCGCGTGACACTCCCGCGCGCCGTGGTCGAGTCGACCGTCGCCTTCCGCGACGTGATGTCCGACGACGGCACCCTGCTGCGCGCGTGGACCAACGACCCCGACGGCGTGATCGACGGCCCCACCGTCCTGCTCTGCAACGGGCTCGGCACCTCGCCGTGGAACTGGCCGGCCCTGCTCCACACCGACTGCGGTGTCCGGGTCGTCTCCTGGCACCACCGCGGGACCTCAGGCTCCGACCGCCCGCTCGATCCCGAGCAGGTCGGTCTCGACCAGTTCGTCGAGGACGCGCTCTCCGTGATGGACCACTTCGGCCTCGAGCGGCCCGTCGTCATGGGCTGGTCGGTCGGCGTGGCCACGATGTTCGAGCTGGCGGCCGCCCATCCCGAGCGGGTCGGCGGGCTCTTCGCCGTGGCCGGCGTCCCGGGCGACACCTTCTCGACGACGCTGGGCCCGCTGCGGATGCCGCGTCCGGCGGCCCGCGCGGTCACGCTCACCGCGTCACGCGTCCTGCGCGTCGCCGGTCGGCTCCTGACTCCGCTCGCCGCGCGCCTCGAGGTCGGCCCGCGCCTGATCGACGTGCTCGCTCACACCGGCCTCATGTTCAAGGTCCCCGACCCCGAGCTTGCCGCGCTGGCGCTGCAGGAGTTCCTCTCGACCCCGGTCGAGTGGTACTTCCACCTCGCCGTCCGCACCTCCCACCACAGCCGCGTCTCGCTGCGGCGGATCAAGGTGCCGTGCCTCTTCGTCGCCGGCACGTGGGACGTGCTCGCCGGCGCTCGCCACATGGCCGCGGCCGCCCAGCAGGTCCGCGACGGGACCTACGTCGAGATCCGCGGATCCCACTTCGTCCAGATGGAGCAGCCCGACCTGGTCCACCAGCTGCTGGTCGACTTCCTCCGCCGCGTCGACGTGCTGCGCTCCGTCAGCCGCTGACCCGTCCGTCAGCCGCCGACCGACCCCTCGGCCGGCCCACCGATCCGCCCGACGACGGTGGCGCGCCGGGCGGCCCGACGCAGGGTCGTGAGGACGGCCGGCCCCAGGACGACGGTCGCGATCGCGGTCGTCACCGCCCGACCGGTGTCCCAGCTCCCGGTCGAGGTGAGGACCGTGTAGCGCAGGAACGTCACGATGTTGTCGCCCAACGAGGCGGTGGGGTCGAACGAGAGGTTCCCGGTGTGGCCGGGCACGGCGACACCGGTCAGCAGCGGCCAGCCCTGCAGGTTGAGCAGCAGGCCGTAGGCGTAGGACGCGAGCACGCCGTACGCCGCCAGCGCGGCGATCTCGGCACGACCCCCGAGCCGGCGCGGGAGCAGGCCCGCGCCGAGGCCGACCCAGCCGGCGACGAGCATCTGGTAGGGCAGCCACGGCCCGACCCCGGCCGTGGTGAGCGCCGAGGCGAACATCGACGTGCAGCCCAGCACGAACCCGAAGCCGGCCCCGAACACCCGCCCGGCGAGCACCAGCAGGAAGAAGACCAGCTCGACGCCGGCGGTGCCGGCGGAGATCCCGCGCAGCACCGCCTCGATCGCGCTCAGCACTCCGAGGACGGCCAGCACCCGCGGGTCGAGCCCGCCCTGACCCAGCTCCGCGAGCACGACCGCGATCATGACGGGCAGCAGGGCGAGGAAGATGAACGGCGGCTGCACCCGGTCGCCGTGCACGAGCAGGGGCCACATCAGCATCAGCAGGCCGCCCACCGACGCGGCGGCGAGCACCACCGCCGACCACGGCGACACGCGTACGGCGCGCACTCAGACCACGCCCCGACGGTCGCGCGCGGCGGCGACGACCTCCTCGACCCGGAGCCACCCGGGGCCGAAGACCTTGCTCACCTGGGGCGCGAACGCCGGGGACTCAGCGACCACGCGGCGGACGTCCCCGGCGGAGACGACCTCTCCCTCGGCGAGGACGACGACGTCGTCGGCGACCCGGGCGGTGAACTCGACGTCGTGGGTGGCGACCAGGACCGCGTGCCCGGCCCCGGCCAGGTCGCGCAGGATGCCGGCGAGCGCCGCCTTGGCGGCGTAGTCGAGGCCGCGGGTCGGCTCGTCGAGGAGCACCACGGGCGGGTCGGAGGCCAGGACGAGGGCGAGCGCGAGGGCGAGCCGCTGTCCCTCCGACAGGTCACGCGGGTGGCGGTCGTCGGGGATGCCGGGGACCAGCCGGTCGAGGATCTCCCGGGTCCGCGGCCCGCCGGCGGCGCACTCCTCCCCCACCGTCTCGAGGTAGAGCAGGTCGGCGGCGGTCTGCGGCAGCAGCCCGACCAGCGCCCTGCGTCCCGCGGCGTCCAGGCGGGCGGGGTCACGGCCGTCGACGACGAGCTCGCCCGCGACCCGTCCGCGGGTGCCCTGCAGCGTCCAGAGCAGCGTCGACTTGCCGGCGCCGTTGCGGCCCATCAGGGCGGTCACGCGACCGGCGGCAAGGGCCACGTCGACCTCCCGGAGCACGACCCGCTTGCCGTGCTGCACCGTCAGGCCACGGGCCGTGAGCGCCGACCGCGGCTCGCGCCCCGGGGCGTCGGCGCACGGCGCCGAGGCCTGCTGGGAGGACGCGCCCAGCCCGAGGCTGCGGGCCTGCCGCCGCGCATCGCGGACGGTGAGCGGCAGCGGGTCCCAGCCAAGGACGCGGCCCAGCTCCACCAGCGGGGGTACGACGGGCGATGACCGCAGCAGCTCGGCGGGCTCCCCCACCCGGACCCGGCCGTCGCCGGCGAGCAGCGCCATCCGGTCGGCGAAGGGGACCACGCGCTCCAGCCGGTGCTCGGCCAGGACGACACAGGCGCCGAGGTCGTGGACGAGCCGGGTGATGGTCGCCAGGACGTCCTCGGCGGCGGTCGGGTCGAGCGCGGAGGTGGGCTCGTCGAGGACGAGCACGCGCGGGTGCATCGTGAGGACCGACCCGAGGGCGACCCGCTGCTGCTGGCCGCCGGAGAGCGTCCGCAGCGCTCGGTGGCGCAGGTCCGCGATGCCGAGCAGGTCGAGCGTCTCCTCGACCCGGCGCCGCATCGTCGCAGGCGGGAGGCCGAGCTGCTCCATGCCGTAGGCGAGCTCCTCCTCGACCGTGTCGGTCACGAAGCCGGCGGCCGGGTCCTGGCCGACGTACCCGATCGTCGCCGCGCGCTCGCGCGGGGGCCGGTGGAGGATCGAGACGCCGTCGAGCAGCAGGTCACCGGTGAGCGTGCCGCCGGAGAACCGCGGGACGAGCCCGCTCAAGACGCCGAGCAGCGTCGACTTGCCGGACCCGGTCGACCCGGAGACGAGCAGCAGCTCGCCCTCCTCGACGGTGAGGTCGACATCGTCGAGGACCGGGGTCGCGCCGTCGTGGGCGAAGGTCACGCCGCGCAGCTCGATCATGCCGCCTCCTCGAGGAGGTCCCGCGCGCCGACGTCGGGCTCGAGCACCGCCGGCTCCGGCGCGGCGAGCGCCGGAACGGCGGCCACGAGCACGCCGACCAGCGCGAGCAGGCTGACCGTGGGCGACGTCGAGAGGTCGGGGAAGGCGACGCGGACGTCATGGTGGCCGACCCACCAGCCGACGGCACCGGCGGCCACCCCGGCGGCGACCACCGTCAGCTCCGGCCAGCGCCAGGGATCGGGTCGATAGACGGTGCGTCCCACCCGACGACCGGCGAGCGCGAGCCCCGTGACGGCGGCTGCGAGGCCGCCCACCACCATCACCGGGGCGAGCCAGTCCGGCGTGGTCGGGTCGAGGACGGCGTACACCCCGGCGGCGAGGCCGACGAGTCCGACGAGCATCAGCGCCGACGTCGTACGCCGGGCGCGGGCGGACAGCGTGCCGGACCGGCCGTAGCCGCGGGTGTCCATCCCGGCGGCCAGCGCGAGCGAGCGCTCGAGCGCGTCCTCGAGCACCGGCACGAGGAAGCGCCGGAGCCGGCCCACCCGGCGGGTGTCCCCGGCGCGGAGCGCCTGCGCCGCCCGGACCCGGCGGACCGAGTCGGCGAGCTGCGGCAGCACCGTCACGGCCACGACGAGCGCCGTCCCCACCTCGTAGAGCGCCGGCGGCACCGAGCGCAGCAGGCGCTTCGGGTTGGCGAGCGCGTTCACCGCTCCGAGGCAGATGATGATCGCGGCGAGTCGCAGGCCGTCGTACAAGCCGGCCAGGAGGGCCTCCCGCGTCACCGGACCGAGGAGCCGGATGCCCAGGACCCAGCCGGGCAGCGGCACGGCCGGCAGGTCGAGCAGGACGTGTCCGGGCACCCCACCGAGGAGGACCCGGAAGAGCACCCGGATCACGACGATGACGGCGCCCACCGCGAGGTAGAGCCGGAAGGCCCCCGCCCACGGCTGGTCCGAGCGGCGGGCGGCGACCACGAGGCCGGCCACCGCGATCAGGCCGAGCAGGAGCCACGGGTTGATCGTCGAGGAGGCGTACGCCGCCAGCCCGATGCCCCAGATCCACCACGCGACCGGGTGGAGGTCTCGCGGCAGCCGGGCGGCCGACCAGCCCGCCCGCACCGATGCCAGCGTCGGCGCAGAGGTCACGGCCGACGCCTCCGGGCGAACGCCACCCCTCCGGCGCCGCCCAGGATCACCACGACCACCACCGGCGCCACCCAGCCCGGGAGGCTGCCGCCCGAGTCGTCGGCGCTGTCGTCAGCGCTGTCGTCAGCGCTGTCGTCGGGGCTGTCGTCGCTCGGGGTCGCCGTGTCGGAGGCCTCGGGGCCGTTCGGACTGCCCGCGATCCCGGCGAGCCGGGTGGCCGGGGTGCCGTCGTCACGGCCGTCGACCCAGGTGAACGCGACCGCGCCACCGTCGGGAACGGTGAGGCCACCGGCTGCCAGCGAGGCGTAGGTCCACGGCGTGCTGCCGTCCGACCACCACAGCGACCAGTACGCATCGGCGGGCGGGACCTGCGCGCAGGAGGCGTCCGCCGGGCGGTCATCGACCCGACAGACGAAGTCGGGCGAGGAGCTCACCGGCCTCAGCTCGTGGCCGACGTCGGCGAAGATCCGTGCGGCGGTGCGCCCGCCGCCAGAGGCGTCGCAGCTCACCTCGGTCCGGCCGCCGAGCGATCCGGGCTCGAGGACGACCGTGACGCCGTGGCCATGCTGACAGGCGCCCGCCGGGTCGGCGAGGGCCGGCCGCTCGGGCGCGGACGCCGCCGCTCCTCCGACCGCGAACGCCGTCGGGAGGAGGAGCGCGGCGACCGCCGTGCCGAACAGCCTCATGCCGGCCTCACCTCAGCAGGTCTCCTGTGGGGCGGCGTGGACCGGCAGCCACCGCAGCACCGGCAGCGCCTGGGCGGTCGCGAGCCGGATCTGCCCCTCGGTCTTCACCGTGATGCCCTTCGCCCTCGTCTGAGCGAGCGAGCTGTCGTCGTACGCGATCGCGCCGGCGGCCTTCCCGGCGTCGCAGCCGAGCTGGTGCTGCGCGACCCAGGTCGCCGCCTTGCCGGCTGCCTCGGTCTCCCCGACGGTGCCGAGCGCCCAGCCGGCCATACCGGTCGTGTTCGCGTTGGCGACCTTCGGCTGGGCCGACGAGAACGACCCGTTGGCCGCCTGCTGCTTCTCCAGCCAGGCCACGGCCTTGTCGCGCGCGGCGGTGACGTCGTCGTCGGCGTCCTCCAGCGACGCGAGGGCGAGGACGGCGAACGCGGTGGCGTCGGGGTCCGGGGTGGCCTTCGGGTCGCCGTCGCAGGTCTGGTCGGCGGCCTTCGGGTCGGCGGTGAACGTCACCCGGAACCAGCCGGCGGAGCACTGCTGCTCGAGCAGGAAGTCGGTCGCCTCGTCCGCGTCGGAGCTGCCGGCCGCGGCGAGCGCCTGGACGGCGTAGCTCTGCCCGATCACGTTCGCGTAGTCGGTGGCCTTCTTGTCCTTGGGATCCAGCTGGTCGGCGATCCGCCCCTTGCTCGGGCCGCTCGTCGTGACCGTGCGCTCGAGCGTGGCGACCAGCCCGTCGGTGTCGGCGTCGGCGTCCTGCCCGAGGACGAGCGCCTTCGCCGCCGAGCCCGCGGAGGTCAGCGTGCCGTATCCGGGGGCGACGTACGCCTTGAGGTTGGCGGCGACGGCCTTCGCCACCGCTCGGACGTCCTCGTCGTGCCCCGACACGGTGTGGAGCCCGAACGCGATGTCGGCGGAGAGGCTGTAGTCGTCGAACTTGTACTGCCGGTTGTGCGCCACTCCCCCGTCGAGCTGACCGGCGAGCCACGTGGCGGCGCGCTGCTGCGCGCTCAGGTCGTACGACGCCGACGTGCTGCTGCTCGGCGTGCTCGAGTCCGTGCCGGCCGAGCCGGAGGAGTCGTCGGAGGAGCCGCATCCGGCGAGCGCGACGAGCGCGCCCGCGACGACGAGGACCGGCAGCTTCTTCATGGTGTCCTTCCCGCCGCGACAGCGGGAGGCCCGAGGGCGACCCGCAGCATTCCTCGGCAGCGTGGTGGTCGACGCGTCGCGGCAGGTGCTCCGGCTCGCCGCTGCGCGGGGCAGACGGCCTACGGTTGCGGGTCAGCGCCGGACTTCGACCGGCTTCCCCCGCCACGGGCGTGGTGGTTGTTGAGTTGCGGGCCGAATCCTAGTCCCCTCGGGGCCCGGTTCCCGCATCGGTCCCACGCGGAGCGGACCGCTTCCAGCGGTCACGCCGGAGGCCGATCATCGTCCCGAGCCCGACGAGCCCGACGTGGACGGCCGCAGCCCCCAGGCCGAGGACGACCCACGCCCAGACGGCTCCCCCGGAGGCAGTCACGAACCAACCGCCCAGCGCCGCGATGAGGCCCCCGGCGGCCACCAGCCCCCAGGGTGACTCGGGGCCGGTGTCGCCGGGGTCGCCGTCGCCACGTGCGGTGGTGGGTGCGGGGGCGTCATCGGAAGAGGCCATGCCCGGATCCTTCCGCGTCCATGGACCGCGGAAACCTCCATCGAGTCGGCGTACATGTACGCCGACTCGACGTCAGGCGAGCTTCTCGAGGATCAGCTCGCGGACGCGCGCGGCGTCGGCCTGGCCGCGCATCTCCTTCATGATCTGCCCGATGAGCGCCCCGGCGGCCTGGACCTTGCCGTCGCGGATCTTCGCGGCGATGTCGGGGTTGGCCTCGATCGCCCTGTCGACCGCGGCGCCGAGCGCGCCGTCGTCGGAGACGAGCGCGAGCCCGCGCTTCTCGATCACCTCGGTCGGGGTGCCCTCGCCGGCGAGCATGCCCTCGAAGACCTGGCGGGCCAGCTTGTCGTTGAGCGTCCCGGCGTCGACGAGCTTCTGGACCTCCGCGACCTCCGCCGGACCGACCGGGAGCTC